>NZ_QSDP01000067.1:0-33068 GCF_003463685.1 Parabacteroides sp. AM58-2XD | reverse complement strand
CCATTTCTTAAAGCTTTCTATCTGAGAGAAATGTGGCTAAAGCCCAAAAAAGAACCAGCTTATAAACCGTCAGCTAAAGCAGACGGCAAATGAACCTGTAACAGATGAGTCACTTTGACAGTTGGATAGTTCAATTCTTTCTATCTTTACGCCGCCCTGCCCCGCATCCAATCATACATATCCTTCAATGTGATGATCTTTTCGGTTATAGCGACCAGGTTATGACGGTACTGTTCGCGGTTATCGCCGTTCTGCTCGCTGATATAGGGACTGTAGGCTATCTCTTTCGCATAGGATTCGGGCTGGCGGCTGAAACTCCAGGCACGGTGGTAGCCGGTACGGATCAGACGGGCAAAATCCAGGAATGAGAACTCTACACCGGCATAATGACGGAAATAATGTACCCCGCTGCCCCCTTCTATCTTCGCTCTCTCCCCATGCCAATAGCCGTTGGATGCCCCGTACCCCATGATACCGAAATAGTTATGATGTTCCTTGGCCAAATCCGAAGTACCCCACCCGCTTTCAAGTGCCCCCTGCGCCAGGATCACCACCGGGTTCATGTCATATGTCCAACCCGCCTTCTCGGCTGCCGGCAGACAAGTCTGTAAATACTGTATCTGTTTATCCATTTTATATGATATTAGTTAGTACTTTATTTGAATATGTGCATAATAATTCGTATATTTATTGATATATAAACCTTCAAATACATACCGTATGGAAAATTCATTCAATCAAAACAGAGTATGGGGATGGGGCGAGCTTGCCCTGCAATACTTTCCCAATATTTCACAGAAAAGTGCCACGATGCAATTGTTGAAATGGGTCCGCGTAAGCAGGGAGCTCGTCGACCAGCTGGAAAAATCAGGCTGGCATCCCGGCAAGAAATACCTCACGCCCAGACAGAAGGACTATATCGTCCGACACCTGGGTGAGCCGTAAAAACGGCCGGCAGGCTATTCAATCTCCGGGCGGTCTCCACCACCGCCTTCCTCCCCTTTTCCTTCCTCCTTATCCGACGGATCAGGAATCTTTTCGAAACTGAAATTGGCCACCGCTTCACGTAACACCTTGCCGGGACGGAAAACGATCCGTTTACTTTTGATCAGCGACTGGTTGAATTCCTTTTTCGTAGCCGTCCCGCTACTGCCGAACTGCAACTGGAAATTCCCCAGTTCGCCCACCTGTACCACCTCGCCTTTTCCCAAGCTGCGCTTCATCACCTCGATCAACGAATCGAGGATTAGCCGCACATCCCCCGGCGAAGCGGTAGACGAGAGCGAAATCAGGTCGCACAACTCATACATGTCGCACGTTCCCGTCGCCTTTGCGTTGGCATAATACAACTTACTCCCTTCCACTGCATCTTTACGCAAGTCCTTTCGTAATACCAATGTGTACTTTGCTGGCATAATCTTCTTTGTTTTTAATTAAACACCTTGTTTATAATCACATAACAAAGATACAACCGCCCGACCCGGACGAACGGAAAGCCGAGGAAGGAGGGGGAAAAAATGGAAAGAAAAGGAAGAAAGGGGAAAGAAAACACCTAAAATAAGCATACCCTAATAACCGACTATATTTTCTCTACCCTATAATGTACATCCCCACCCCCTATACCCCGTCCCTCCTCTCCCTATACCCCATTGCACGACAGGGTATAGGGGAAAATTTTGTTTTTCAAAGGGGAATGTTTTCAAAAGGACAAAACGGCCAATTTGGCCACCGCCACAATTTGGACATGCAGGAAGGTAGGTCAAGCAGCCGGAGGGGTGTTCTTACGGTAAACACCGGGAGCGATACGGGTGACATAGTGCGGGTCAAGCCGTTTCAAATGACGGCGGATACTACGTTCTTTGATGCCGACGGATTCGCCTTGCGTGTATAACTCCGACAGGGTGAACTCTTCCGGCAACTGCTCGAAAAGGCGGCGGAAATAATCGGGACAGGTCAGCTCCGGTATATCGGCAGAAGCAGCCAGCTGCGTCATCAACAGGCGGCTATGCGCCAAGCAGACATCGATGATGGCGAGGGCGGCATGAAAGTGGGCATCGCTGCAAAAAAGCTCGTCCACCCCGTAATCGAGCTTGGCCGCCTCCAAGGCAGTAAAGATCATGCAAAGGCGGTAGGCCATCAGACCGTGGCGCTTCACCGCACCGAGAAAAGACTCGCTACCGAACAGGTAGGTTTCACGTAACAGCCGGCCGAAATGGCTGTTCAACTCACGCCACTGCTCACCGGTCAGCCGTACCCGCAAAGGCCGTTTACGCAACAATACCGCCATCTCCATCACCTGCTCCGACAAGGCATCGAGATATTGCTCGTAACGGTCGGCCTCGCCTGACGACGATACATCCTGCCAGACCGCCGCGCTACGGCAGGTATAGAGCAACAGACGGCTCGCCAACCCATTCTCGGCATCGGGTATCAAACGGGAGAACTGCCCCGGCGTACCCGCCAGTAAGACCGCCAGGCGCGGACGCGGGATACGGATCATCTCGTTGTCAGTCTTGCGCGACGAAGCGACCGGCTCATGGTGGAACGCCTTGCGCAACAGGTCGTCGAACTGCCCGTAGTCCTGCCGTCCGGCGCTGATCAGCGTGTCGATCTCGCTATCGGCCATCAACCCACCTATCTCGCCATTGTCTGCCAGGTGTACCAGCAGCTTGGCCTTGGTGATCTGCGTGGGGATGAAGAAGTAACAGGTCGATGCCTTCACCGGGACATCTGCCACACGAACCGCCTGTTTCTTCTGGCGGGCAGCCGCTTTCTTCACTTCCCATTCTTCCAGCTCCTGGCGGTATGCCTCTTCCTTGCGTTTCGTTTCAGCCTCGATCAACAGGGCATAGCGGTCTGCCAACCGCCGCATGTCGTTGATGCAGCCTTTCCCGTTGCCCGCCGGTGCCACTTCGACAGTGAACAGGTGCGGATATACCTTCTTTCGGTTGTAAACACCCCATACCCCCGGCAGGCAGGCGCTGAGCACCGTGCAAGCTGCCAAAAGAGCCATGTCGCGCTCACGCGGATCGGTATAAAAACAGATGGCTTTTTCAAACAGCGGAGGCAGGTCAGTTAGGATCTCCGGAGGCAGTAGCGGAGTGCGTTCGCGCAGCTCCTCACCCGAAATTGTGTCGATGGCCAAATTGGCCGTTTTGTCCTTTTGCCCTTTCGGGCGGGTGGCATATTCCACCTTATTGCCCTGATAGGCAGAAGATAACGCCAGACGAATCTCTTCGTCGGAGAAGTCGGGGGCGTGCATCAAGGGGATGCAGAAAGCAGCTGTTTCATCGCAACCGAACCCTCTGCGGTTAGCCTCACAGCCGAGGCGGTAGACGGTCTGGTTGCGGTTACCCTCCATCGCCGGATGGGCACGCAGCCAGTCGTGCACGAAGAGTTGCGCAGGCAAGACAGAAGCGGGGGTGAACACCTCTGCCTCCGGATTGTAGTACGCCTCCGGATCGTTGCTCACGTAGCAGCAGCGGCTGATATCCTTGCAAGCCCGGTCGCAGAAGATCCCCGCCAACTGCTCGTAGCGGGCTGCCACCGCGGCAAAAGCGGCGGCATGTGCTTCGCGGGGAGTATCGACACGGACAAACACCTTCAATCCCTCCCCACCGGGACTGACGAAAAGGGCCAGTGTACAGGCTTGCTGACGGAACAGGGCAGCCAACCCTTTCGGGTTGGCCACATGATCGAAATCAAGCCCCACAATGCCACTATACTGCTCCAACTGGTTGGCACGGTGCCCACCTTGGAACATACCCGAAGGGGTGAAACCGGGGAGCTGTCCTTTTTGTTTACGGGCACCCTCCTTATCGCCCGCTGCCAGGGAGGCACGATAGGCGGTGATGACAGCCTCCCAACGACGGGTGCGGATCAGGATGATGATTTCTTCCAATGTGCAGGGGACAGAGCCCGGCAGATACAATTTCTCGAAAAAGGAAAGAGTAGGTATTGCATTCATATGCTTTAGATTTTAAGGCCGCAAAGCCGATTAATAATAGCCAAAGATACAGGCTTCTTCCTGAGAAAACAAGCCTATAAAACGACCGGCTACTTCTATTTACCAATTTTGATTATCAATGATTTAATAGCAATATCAGAGAGAAATCACCCTTTTAACAGCAAAAAGCGGTCGTTTAATAGGGGAAAGGGGAAGAAATTTATTTTTTTACCCCATAGAACGTTACCGGTTTCCCTACAATAACTCCTGTTCCTCTTCCGAGATATAGTAGTTGCGCTGGACGGTACCTAGGGAAACCCCGAAGTCGAAACAATTGCACATCAAGTGGAAGAAACAACCGTCGCGTTCAGCTCCCGAATGTTTTTTCAAGAAACGGTCGATGCGTTTCAATTCTTTCAGTACATCGGCATGGCTGCCTTTGGGAATTACCTGCCGGTCTTCGGGATAGATGACCGTCGCTCCGAGGCGTTCAGACAGGATGGATTTATACTTGGCCAGTTGCCGTTTGTTACTACGCGACAGTGTGCCGCACGATTCGTTCATGCTGCGCAGGCGATCAATCTCATCGCAAAGAGCATCCAGGGTCAGCGATGCCGTTAGGATTTCTTTTTTTTCATGCTGTTTACTGATATTAAATAACGAAAGCCCCGGCAGAAATAAATCCACCGGGGCTTTGTTTTTTGCCTGCCGCCGTTCTTCGCAGAGAGACGGCAGAAAGAACTTTATTTCATTACTTTAGTATTAATATCGACCACTTTTTCACCTCTCACAGGTTAATTAGTAGAGACAGACGTATCAATCCGTCTCTACCGCGCAGTCAGAATCTATTGATTATAAATAATTTCTTATTTTACGATTGCTTTAACAGCAGCTTCACCTTCGACTGCTACGACTACTACACCAGCAGGAGTAGAGATCTGAGCTTCGTCGGATGCAACTACTGTGTTGGCAACAGTCTGACCAAGTACGTTAGTGATTACTACGTTCTTACCGGCTGCACCCTTAACAGTTACTACACCGTTACCAGCGATAACGCTGATTGAAGATGTTGTAATGTCGTCGTTGGCAGTAGCTTCTTCGTCTGTTGTTTCGAAGTAGAATACACCAGACTGACCAATTCTTTCAGCAATATTACTAGTACCCCATTCATGGTCGCCTGCATCTGTTCCTAATTTAGCCAATACAGGAACACCGTTTTCAGTCTTAACCCATGCACCTTCGAAAGAACCAATCTTTGAAACATCTTCCAGATAAGATTCCAACAAGAACGGTTCGCTCAGTTCAACTGTACCTTCATTGTCTGATTTTGTCTTACGCAAAGAGAATGTATGGTTTGTATTTACATCTCCGGCGATTGAGTGACGAGTTACCCATTTGTTAGCAGTCTTACCGCTTTCGATTACCAAATATTTAGGATCCAGCACCTTGCCTTTAGCCACATAAGTTGCCTGAGGTTCAACACCGTTATCCTTCACAGTCATCAAGTCTTTCAGTTTATAACCATAATTTACAACATAGAAGTATTCTTTATCACCTTCTACCTGGTGGATACCTTCTACGAAGCCCAGACGAGTGTAGCTGTTGAACTTATACAAGTCAGCATCATGCATCATGTTGTTATTCTGAGAAATAGAGTCTTCCAGATTTACCAAGAACCAACCGGCTGTATAACCGTTGTATGCTTCGAAGTGAACTTCGCCATCATCTTCAGCTTCTTCCTTCAATTCCCAGTAACCGTGGATTCTAGAAGAATGGTCGCAAATGTATCCGTCACGAATTGAGTCTACACGTACACCGAACAAATAACGCTGCATGTTAGGATTGTCTTTAACAACTTCGTCCACATACAATGCAGGTTTAGTTGTCAGACCTTTGCTTTCAACACCCAAATAATGGAAGTCAGGATTGATATCCTGGATCAAACTTACCTTGTTTGCATCGTTGCCATCTTCAAACAGATAGTTCTTTTCTGCCAACTGCTGGAAGAACTTGATGTTGCTGTTCAGATCAACCTTATAATCGGCTGCGATGTTGATATACTGGTTAACCGGATTACCGCTGAAGTAGAATGCATCAGATACGTCATTCGGCTGATCTTCCAGGTTGTTGTCGCGCAATACACGCATTTCAGAACCGGCTTCTACAGCAGCTTTCATCCAACCGTTATCAGACATCAAGTCATATACATTACCAGTCAAGTCTAAGATATTATCTGCACTCAATGTCTTAGGAGCATTGATGTCAACCATCACATAGCAAGTATCAACCGGATTTCCACCTTCCAAGTTGATCTGATCGGCTTTCAGATAGAATACACCTAACTTCTTGTAGTAGTTATCCATTTCAGAAAGCTTCATAGCTTTGTAATAGTAACGTCCATCGTTATCACGAACAGAAGCCAAGAACAATTCATCGTTGTCGATCAGGTTATTGTCTTTCACCTTGATCAGGTAGGCTTTACGTTTCAGTTGATTCAAAACAGCCTTTTCTTCCACTTCATTACCAGCTTTGCAATCTACGATTTCTTTCAATTCAGCTCCGAATTGATATTCTTTAGCACCTTGGTTAGTAGCCAAAGTAGCTTCGGCAATTTCGAAGATTGTTGCATCACCTTCTTCTACTGCGATGTTGTTACCTTTGACATGTTTCAAAACAGCATCCACATAACCGTTGTTCCAGTTGATCTGGTAGTTGTTTTCAACACCGTCGTTCAATTCGTCTTTAGTAAACCATTTGTAACCGTGAGTTTCAGTATAAGCGATTTCTTCTTCCACTTCCTGAATGTCCATAATATCAACTACGCGCAATAAGTTTTCTTTAAACCAACCGATATTTGATTCATATCCTGCACTATAGTTACCGGTACGATCAATGAAGCGGTAAGCCTCGATCTTGTGACCTTTTGCATCCTGTCCTTCTACTTTGTAAAGCTGTCCTTCGAACACAACACCCGGATATTCACGGTTCTGGATCTGTACATAGTTAGCCAAACCTTCTTCCGGACAACCCAGCTGCTTAACTACCCACATTGTAGCCGGCATCAAAGAGTAATCCTGGTTCTTAGCTTCAGTGTCATACATCAACTTAGAGGCCATGTTGTGTACGATGCTCATACCTTTGCTACGGTTTCTCTCATCAGCATCCTTATTGGCCAAATTGATATAATACAATCCGTCGGGAACAGTTGTACGAGTCAGATATGCAAACGGACGGTTGATAGTCAGTTTAACAAACTGCGTATTTGTATTGTCATAAACCACTGTCAATACATCCTTACCTGAAACGTCGTCGATAGCCAAAGCAACTGTTCTTGAACCTGTATTCGGGTTATAGAAGTCATTAACCAATGTATTAGCCTTTGAATACTGCATAGTAGCAAAAGACTTCGTACATTCAGAATCTTTCCAGTCTTTGCCATCTTCAAACGGAGCCTGTACAGCAGCGTTCAGCGGTTCCAACACGATGCTATCGTTTGTCGGGAAGTAAGTAGCACGGAAATAATAACGGGCTTTCATGTAGCGTCATCATCCTCCTTCCAATTTTTCAATGCAAACTTAACTGCCGGTGAACTCAAGCTCTGATTTGATTTGTAATAAATGGCAGTATCGGCCAACAGATATTTACCTTTATCATCTGCAACTTTACTGTTGACCACTTTAAAGTTCAAGTTAAACAAAGAATCGCTAACAACATGTCCTCCGTCGTATTCATCCGCTTCAAAATCTCTACCATTAACAGTTACACGTTTTATTGTATTCAGATCAGCACTTTCCAAACCTGCAGCATCTGTTTCCGCTGTAAATTCCAATTCATTTCCAGCTTTAGCATCGTTCAAATAACCTAAGAAGTTTTCTGCACCTTGCATGTCTTTGAACAAATTGAAGAAGAACGACTGGTTGTTACCTTTATCATCAGCATCCATACGAGTATTGAACTGCTCAGCTGTCATATGGAACGGATAAGCCACAACAGGTTTGATTGCCAAAGCATCATCAACGTTGCTAATATCATTGCTTGACATTTTGACAACTTTAGCTTTAACAAATTTGCTATTCTCTTGATTTGCGCCAAATTCAAAGCCAGTCACTTCCAACTTATTACGCAAAAAGTCACCATCATCAGTATCCTCTTCATAAGCCAGATACATTACTTCTTCATATTTCTGGTTATGCAAAGAAGCATACATCTTAGTATAATCTTTCTTTTCATCTCTATTGAAATCATACCAAGCCCAAACTTTCGTACCGTCTCTCATTTCAGAAATTTCGTTATTCTTAATAACAGAATGGTCGAAAGTCAATTCCAATCCGGTTTCTTTGTTAACCAATGTCCAATGTCCACCGGTAGCTTCATCTTTTTTACCATACGTAAGTTTCCAAAGGGATGCATTCAACGGAGCATCGGCTTTTGCCACTGTACGCAGGTAAATTTTACCTGTTAGGTAATCACGTTCCTGAATCAGGACATCGGCAACATCAGTCGCGCCATTGAAAACTTCCAACTGATACCACAAACCATCTTCAACAACGTTCACGTCTTTAGTAAATTTACCGTCGTTGTAATAGAATAGTCCTTCATCGTCAGAAACCAATGCGTTATCCCAACCCGCCGACTTCGTCTCAAATGTACGATAGGCAGCCTGCGGAGCTGAAGGTCTAGTATACTTCCAGTTTGTTTCCGTAAACTGAGCAGAAACACTACCTGCCATCAGCGCAAGCGCCATAAGCGTAGAAAACTTTTTGTTCATAAATCTTTAATTTAATATTAATAATAGTGTTACTTAAAAAGCCTTTTAACCATAGATCCAGGAACGCACCCAAAAGCAAATGACTAGAAAAAACGTTCCTTTTTTCTCGCCATTATTTCTTGCTCATTTTATCTTTGTGTTCAAAAGGGCGATTTTCGTACTTACTTTGCTATTCTGTTGATAAGAAAGGATATAGGAAAGAAAAAAATATTTTGAAAATGGTTGGAGGATTAAAAGAATGTGGTAACTTTGCTGGCGAGAAAAAAGGAACCTTTCTTTTAGTCATTACTATTCATTCGTAATTATACTACAAAACAATATATTATCTATCATTTCACATTATAATTATATGTATGGATTTAAACACGCGTACATATATTAATATGCTGATACACAGTATACCTCTTTGTGGAAATTTGACATGCAAATGTTAAAAGGATTATTTCAGGCACAAAAAAGGCCATCGTTAAAAACGATAGCCCTGACTCATCAATCCTATAAAAAGGACTTACAAGCTATTAATTTCTTCTTCGGAAAGACCCGAAGCAATTGAAATAGCTTTAATATCCACCCTTGTCTTTTCAAATTTGCAGCCATAAAGCGAAGTCCTCCGATACGCCCTTCTATCGTCTCAGAAGGCAATTCCACATTCAGGAAAGTTAGATCGACAATACTGCGCTCTCCATCGAACGCTAGTCCTTCCATAGAAAAACCCTGTATCCGGAAGTTTCTTTACTACCGAATACAGGGCTGATTATTTATGCGAATTGTATTTTACAACTTATGTATCACCTTCATCAACTGTTCGCCCAGGCCGATGGTGTATCCCTGAGATACGAATACGACACGGTTGAAGGTATCGGCGATGATGAAGATCGGAAGCTGGCTGGCATTCTGTAACTTCATGGCCGATGCAATCTCTTTCCGGATATGGTTGTCGGCATCGATACCGTATGTGATTGTGCCCGGCAGGTCGCCGAACTCTTTCGGATCGAAGTTTTTGTAACCTTTTTCATCCGGAAACAGAAGCACCATGCTACGGCCCCATCCTTCCAGATCTTTCTTCACGGCTGCGATATCGCGCATAGCGTGGTTGGTCGGTTCCTGACGGGCTCCCAGGATGGCTACAACGAAATAACCACGGCCGGTTGTTGCCAGTACGCTGGTTTCTTCACCGTTATCGGCACGTTTGAACTTGTTTTCCGAATTGAAGTTACCGATCACCTGTACTTCGTCGGTGTTCTCACGCATTTCCAGTTTAGTATCTGTTGTCTTGTCCGGTTCTACATTGAAGAAAGATACTTCGGCCAGGACGCTGCCGTTTGCCATACGGGTTCCGGTTACCATCATATAGTTACCTTCGTCCATCGACAACGGTTTCTTCAGCATGCTGCTCCAGGTATCGCCAACACCCATATCTACATTGCCGGTACGTTCGAAGTTCAATGTCTGCAACTTCGCATCCGGAAGAATCTTGGCAATCGTGAAGTGGCTGTAATATTTCGGATCCTGCAAAGCCTTGATCGGGCTGTAGGAAGCGACCACCTTACCTTGTTTGGCTGTAGTCTGAACGGCTGCTTCGAAGTCAACGTCCATCCAGTTGCCATCCTTCATATACTGTACCTTACGGGCTACCGGTTCGATACGTGCCGGGATACCCAGGCTACGGGCAGCAGCCACAAAGAAGATATTGCGTGAACCCTTATCGGCTATGCGGGCCTTGAACACACCCATCGGCATAACCGGGATACGCTGCGGATTCAGATCATCATTGATTGTGATATTCTTTTTCACCCACTCAACCAAAGCCTGCGGGTCCTCTTTTGCCTGTTTCGCCAGTGCAGCATCTACATTTGCCTGGAAATAGCTGCGATACGGAGTAAGGAACTCGTTAGCTATGCGCGGGTTCAATATATAATTATTGAACTGTTCACTCTTCACTTCTTCCGCATTATTCAGGTGATCTGCCAGAACGGAAGCCGGCGTATCACGAAGGTCTTTAGCCGAAATCACATCCAGTAACGCCATAGCAACCGGACGTTTATCAGCCGGGGTTTCACGCAGGAACTTTTCGATTTCCATCCAGTTACCGCGGCTGCCGATCAGAAAGTCGGAAGTCTTCAGCGGGTCGATGCCGAGTTCTTTAGCCAAGGCTTCGGCTTTTTCTTCGGTATAGAAAGTTGCTACATATTTGTTACGGATAGCATCTTCTTCCAACAGGCGTTTAGCGTTAGCCTCTTTCTGTTCCGGAGTTACTTCGGCAGGGATAGAACCTTCTACCGGAGGAATAATGTCAAGAGTAACTGCTCCTAATGCATCACCCGGTTTCTTATCCAGCTTGATCGTCGCGTCACCTTTTCCAAAAGATACTTTATCGAAACCGAATTTACCGTCTTTGGTTGCCCATACGAACATATCACCTTTACCGGCGGTCAGGAAAGTCTTTCCTTCAGCATCGGTTTTCTTATTGGCTACGGTATAGAACTCTGCATAGTTGTAGATTTTAAATTCCACGTTTGCATCGGGGACAGGGTTACCGTCGGTATCGACTACGGTCACGATGGCTTTGCCTGTCGGTGCGTAGTTGTCGATCACATTGATTTCTGTGTAACCGTCTGTTTCAAGCATCACTTCTTCCGGACCGTTATATTTGCCGAATACCTTCGTATGCATCAGCATACCCCGGTAAGCCGGACCGTTAAACCATCCCAGATTCAGAACCGGTTCCGGTTCGCAGGCACCCAGGAAATACCATTTGCCGTTCACCCAGGCTTCTACCCAGGCATGATTGTCGTCGGTATGTGCCCAACGCGGGGTATATACCTGACGTGCAGGGATACCTACCGAACGAAGCGCAGCCACCGTAAAGGTAGACTCCTCACCGCAACGGCCATAAGCTGTCTTTACAGAAGCCAGCGGAGAGCTGGTACGGGCATCGGAGGGCGTATAAATCACCTTTTCATGACACCAGTGGTTTACTTCCAGCACGGCATCGTATAAGGACATACCTTTCACACGGTCTTTCAGTTCGTCGAAGAAGACCATACGGCTTTCGTCCAGGTTCTCGTTGTTTACACGGATAGGAAGAACAAAATGACGGAAGATGTCTTCAGGGATACTGTCGCCCCACGGCATTTCCTGCTTTGCCTGGAAAGAACTGCGGATATTATCCAGGTAAAGTTTTCCATCATAGTCGGTAATGTCGCCGATCGGCATATAGGCATACAGGAATGTAAGCGCCTCTTTTTCTTCCGGCGTCATTTGTTGATTGAAAACTGCAAACAGATCTCCGTCAGGCAGGGCTGCCTGTTTGGCCTGGAAATCTTTCTCTACTTCGGCTCTGAATGCATTGTCAGAGATAAAGTGCTTCTCTTTGTTACACGCCGTCCCTATCAGGAGAGCGAACAATAATACGAATAAATGTGTTTTATGCATAGTGTTTATTTTACGCCGGCAAATATACGTAATATATTCATTAATCAGTATATAAGCTTGTTTTTTCGGCATTCAAACCATTGTAGTTTCAGTTTTTTTTCGTTATTTTGAAAGATAATTTAGAGTAAACCGTTTCCGCTTATGTTCCACGACTTAGACATTTTACATAATGCGGAGGGAATCTTGTTGATTGCTTCCGTCATTCTTTTTTTCAGTATTTTCGCCGGTAAGGCAGGTTATCGTTTCGGACTCCCCGCCTTGTTATTATTCCTGGGAGTCGGTATGTTGTTCGGCAGTGACGGACTTGGTATCCAGTTCAGTAATCCCAATGCGGCACAGTTTATCGGTATGCTGGCTTTGAGTATCATCCTGTTCTCAGGTGGTATGGACACGAAGATATCAGAAGTAAAACCGATTGCTCCACAAGGGGTTATCCTTGCGACGATCGGGGTATTGGCTACCACCTTTATAACGGGTGGTTTCATCTATTACTTGTCCAAACTGGTCACCGGCTACGAGACGCTGACTCTTCCGGAGTCGCTGTTGATGGCGGCCGTCATGTCGTCAACCGATTCGGCTTCCGTATTCTCTATCCTGCGAAGCAAAGGGGTGTACCTGAAAGAACGGCTTCGTCCGACATTGGAGTTAGAAAGTGGTAGTAACGACCCGATGGCGTATATGCTGACTTTGTTACTGATCGCTTATATACAGACGGCAGGGATGAACCTGGCTGATGCTGCTTTATCGCTGGTTATCCAGTTGTCGGTGGGTGCTATTGCCGGTTTCCTGTTAGGAAAGACAGCTGTATTTATCATTAACAAGATAGATATCGACAACGAATCGTTGTATCCGATCCTGCTGTTGGCTACTGCATTCTTTACTTTTGCCGCCACTACGCTATGTAAAGGAAACGGCTACCTGGCCGTATATATAGCCGGCTTGGTGGTAGGAAATGCCAAGATTGTACATAAAAAGAGTATCGGTACGTTCTTCGACGGTTTTGCCTGGTTATGGCAGATCGTGATGTTCCTTACGCTCGGATTGCTTGTCAACCCGCACGAACTGCTGCCGGTTGCCCCCATCGGGTTAACGGTCGGTATCTTTATGATTATCTTCGCCCGTCCGATCAGCGTGTTCCTTTGCCTGATTCCTTATAAAAACTTCTCCTTCAAAGGGAAGTTGTATATATCGTGGGTAGGACTACGCGGTGCCGTACCGATCATCTTCGCCACTTATCCGATGATTGCGGGAATAGAACATGCCGGACTGATATTCAATGTGGTATTCTTTATCACCATCCTTTCATTGCTGATACAAGGCACCACCGTAACACAGGCAGCCAAATGGCTGGATATGATTGACGAACCGGAACGAAAAGATGTATTCGGTATCGAACTTCCGGAAGGCATCAAGAGTGCGATGAGTGAAATAGACATTACCCCAGAAGTGCTTACGCACGGGAATAAACTGATGGAACTCACCTTGCCCGACCATACGCTGGCGGTTATGGTGATGCGCGACGGACGTTATTTCATCCCTAAAGGCAATACGGTCCTTATGGAAAACGATAAGTTACTGATGATCTCCGATAACGACGAAGCGTTGCTCCAGGCTTATGAGGCACTGGGGATCACAGACTATACGCTGACAAAGAATTAATATTACTATAATCTGAATCTTCGTTTCTCCCGAGGAAACCCTTGTTTCTTGCGGGAGAAACTTTTGTTTTCCGCTGAAGAAACTTTTGTTTCACCTGGAGAAAATAGGTGAAACACCTGGGGAGGAATGAACAACTTCCTGAAGACGTTTCCTCGTTCTCGAGTACTTTTTCAATGACACTAGTTCGATTTTAATAGCTCATCTATTGCTTGGGTTATTTCTTTCCCGGTATGTTCCAGATTATAACCTTTTATGATTCGTTTTATAACTCTGTTCTCATCCAGTATGAAGAAAAAAGGAACGCCTCGGTCGCCATTCAGATAAGTATTCACTATTTCATCGTTACCGGCAAGAAACAAGTAGTTTATATGTTGCCTATTTGCATAATTCTGAAGTGACGGCATTTTCCGATTCCAGATTTCAACGGCAAGAACCGTCAGTTGTTCTGCGCTGTATGTCTCTTTCAATTTATTTAGGAAAGGGATAGAAGCTGCGCAAGGGCCGCAACCGATTCCGGTAAATTCCATTACAATGACTTTACTACTCAGGTCGAACAATGAGACTTGCAGATCTTTGGTATCCGTTAAAGTCCAATCGGGAGCTTTTTGCCCAGTAATATTTACCTCTGGCTTGGTGTCATATTTCTTGTCATATTCTCTGACCTCGTAATCTGCCGGGATGTAGTCGGAGGCAGTAATTCCTTTAGCGCTCAGTGTATTAAACTGGCCTTCTATATAAGTATATTCAGTTATGTTATGTGACATTTCTCTTCTGACCTTGTAGGGTAAATTATCCGATTTACGGATGTGTACCTCATATATGGAAGTCGGGTCTTGGTAGAACGGTGGCTTGGGAAGATGGTAAGGTCGTCCGAAAAATTCAACTTGTACATCTTCGTTAATAACCAAACTAAGCAGATATTCATCTCCGCAATCTTTCATGTCCACGGAGATACTGTCCTGGGTTGTCAGCACATATTTAATAATATTCTTCGCATAGTTGAAATAAGGAGTTCCTACGCCTACCAGTCTGAAAGGCAGGTTTCTGCGAGTAAAATCATCAACCATAACTCCGTGTTTGTCATGGTAAAAGGATAGACGTACATACCCATCATAACAGGAACTTATTTGCTTTTTCTCAGCATCCGAATAGTCCGTATAACTGGCACCTACCGCAGTGTCTGCCGGATTATCATATTCTTCTACAAATGTATAGACAGAATAGCTCGGTATTGTGTCGCCCGGTTCCCAAGCTTCACTCTGCAAACGGTAAGTAGCCGTTTTTATCTTCTCCAAATTATCTAATACTTTTCTTAAGTATTCACTCCTGTCTTCCGTTCCGTTCCCCGTCATTACTGCTGACAAAAAGAGAACGATAAATAACAATTTTGTTCTCATGGTATAATTATTAATACTATATGTTCTCTATTACGATATGTACGCAAATATACGACAACATCGTATTTACGTGATAAATAAACAATTAAATTATATTAAACAGTACACCAAGGCTTAAAAGTCCGTAAAAAAGCAAGGATTTATATACAAAACCATAGCAAGTAGCGTTATTATATAACTATTCCGATTAAATTTGTAAGAAATAAATTAGGTAATATATGGCAGTAAAGAAAGACAGAGTACTTTGGGCAGATGATGAGATCGATTTGCTAAAACCTCACATTTTGTTTTTGCAGGATAAAGGGTATGAAGTGGTTCCGGTAATCAGCGGGCAGGATGCAATCGACTGTTGCAGGGAACAATCGTTCGATATTATTTTCCTGGACGAGAACATGCCGGGCCTGACCGGTCTGGAAACACTCGCCCACATTAAGGAAATCAACCCTAACGTGCCGGTCGTCATGGTTACCAAAAGCGAAGAGGAAAGCATTATGAACCAGGCAATCGGAAACAAGATTGCCGACTACCTGATCAAACCGGTCAACCCGAACCAGCTGCTCCTCTCCATTAAGAAGAACGTACATAAAAACGTCATCATATCGGAAACAACAACAGTCGGCTACCAACAGGAATTCAGCCGCATCGGTATGCAGATCAACGATTCGCTGACGACCGACGACTGGATGGAATTATACAAGAAACTGGTGTACTGGGAGTTGGAACTGGAAAGCAGCCAGGTGCAGATGACCGATATGTTGCGGATGCAAAAAGAAGAAGCAAACAACGCTTTCGGGAAATTCGTAAAAAAGAATTATGTAAACTGGATACAAAACCCCGCCGAACGTCCTCTGATGAGCCCGGATCTTTTCAAGAAAAAGGTATTCCCTCTGCTGGACAATGATGAAAAGGTGTTCTTCATCCTGATCGATAATTTCCGTCTGGACCAGTGGCGTGTCGTCAAAGACCTGCTGGCTGAATATTTTACATTCGACGAAAGCCTGTATTACAGTATTCTTCCTACCGCCACACAGTATGCCCGCAACTCTATTTTTTCGGGCTTGATGCCTTTGCAGATAGAAAAAATGTTTCCGGACTTATGGGTGGATGAAGAGAGTGAAGAAGGAAAAAACCTGAACGAAGAACCTTTGATCCGGACACAGATCGACCGTTTCCGCAAGAAATACACCTTCTCTTATAACAAAGTACACGACTCACAATATGGTGAAAAGCTGTTGAATATGATCTCTTCACTGACGCATAACCAGCTGAATGTCGTTGTCCTGAACTTTGTGGATATGTTGTCGCATGCCCGGACGGAAATGAAGATGATCCGCGAACTGGCACAAAGTGAAGCTGCCTATCGCAGCCTGACCCGTTCCTGGTTCCAACACTCAACCACCCTGGAGTTGTTCAGACGTATCTCCGATAAAGGGTATAAAGTGATCGTTACAACCGACCACGGAACGATTCGTGTCAATAACCCGATCAAAGTGATAGGAGACAGGAATACCAACACCAACCTCCGTTACAAAGTTGGTAAAAACCTGAATTACAACCCCAAAGAAGTATTGGAGATACGCGATCCGGAAAAGATAGGTCTGCCCTCTCCCAACCTGAGCAGCAAATATATATTTGCCATGAACGATGATTTCTTTGCATATCCGAACAATTATAATTATTACGTTTCCTATTATAAGAATACATTCCAGCACGGAGGTATCTCGATGGAGGAAATGATGGTGCCGTTTATTACCATGATACCAAAATAATTGAAAATTGAGAATTGAAAATTGAAAATTAATATACCTTTGCGGGTAGATTACAAATGATCAATAATCGACAGACATCATGAGTATTATCAAGATTGAAAATTTAGATACCATCCGCCAGGCAGCCAAAGAGTTCATTGCCGGAATGGATGACCGTACCGTCTTTGCCTTCTACGGAAACATGGGAGCCGGAAAAACAACTTTTATCAAAGCGATCTGCGAAGAGCTGGGCGTAGAAGATGTTATCAACAGCCCGACATTCGCCATCATCAACGAATATCGCAGCGATACGACCGGCGAGTTGATCTATCACTTTGACTTTTACCGCATCAATAAGATCAGTGAAGCAGAACAGATAGGAACCGAAGATTATTTTTACAGTGGCGCCCTCTGCTTTATCGAATGGCCGGAAAAGATCGAAGAGTTGTTGCCGGGAGACGTGGTAAACGTTACGATCAGCGAAAATCCCGACGGATCACGAACCGTAGAAGTAAAATAACCGATGGAACCTACCGATTATTTCATACTAGCCATCTTCATTGCCCTGGGAGCATTTTCCCTGGTCGCTGCCATCTTTAATTTCGACTGGTATTTCGAAACCAGCGGAGCAACAACTTTCGTAAATAAATTCGGAAGAAAGGGGCACGTATATTTTATGCTTTATTGGGATTAGCGCTAATTGGCTGCGGCACACTCGGTTTGATTTACTGGTAAAAAATAATACATCATAAATAAGGAACAGAAGTCTGTCTGAGGATTTCTAGTCCTTGTTTTTTCTATCTTTGTCCCCAACTAGTATTGCTATTATATTTACCTGTCTAAATAAAAATACTTATGAAGCGAATAAACTGTTTTCACTACATCGTAGCATGTATGCTACTTATGTGTATTACTGCCTGTGATAAAGAGAACCCAACAATAGAAGATGGGATCCCCGCAGCAATCAAAAGCGACTTCTCCAAAAGATATCCATCTGCTGAGATCACTTCTTTCATGAATTATTCGGATGGCATCGACCAAATAGAATTTAAAGATCCGGAACAAAATGAGGCATTGATCTCGTATGTCAATGATAGCTGGAAAATGACCTATACAGAGATAAGCGATATCCAACAACTCCCCATTGAAGTTCAGACATCTTTCCTGCAAGCCGGATATATTGGCGTACAGAACATCAAGATATTTAAGACAGAACGAGCAGGGATAACAAGACCCCTTTACACGTTACATTTCACGTATCCCTGGAAAAAATACGACAACATGCAACATTATATTTATATCAATGACGACGGACTTTACTTGAGAACCCTTAGATGTACTCCAAACGATACACGCTGGTTTGTAAATCTACCCGAAGACCATTTTAATTTTATACACGAAAAATATAAAGGGGCAGAGATAAGAGGATACATGAATGACGGAGAGCATGAATACTTCATCCTTCACAATGATACAATTAAACATGTTTTCTTTCATGGGGAAATAGCAACGGACAGAGGTTTCTGGAGAAGGACAGTGTACGAATTAAGTAAGGAGGATACTCCTATCCCGGACAATGTTGCCAAAATATTAAAACATGACAACCCGGATTTTATCTATACAAACCTTTACTATATCGAATCTGAAGAAGGAAACTCATATCTTTTCCAGGATAAAAAACGTGATGACGAATTAGGATACAATATCGGTGAAAACCTCCAACCTGCTGAAGAATAATACGACTTTATCACTTTCCATATAAAACAAAAAGAGACAACTGATTCATTAATGACCGGTTGTCTCTTTTATTTTACCCAGCAATATCTTCTTTATTCCATCAACATAAAGTCAAGCTGCTTACGTTCCAGATTGGCATTTGCGATCTTCACCGTTACAGGATCACCCAGACGGAAGCGGCGTTTCTTACGACGACCGATCAGGCTGTATGTTTCTTCATCCATATCGTAGAAATCATCCCCTAAGTCACGGATAGGAACAAGGCCTTCGCACTTGTTTTCATTCAGCTCGACATACAATCCCCATTCGGTAACACCGGAGATCACACCGTCGAACACCATGCCCAACTTATCCTGCATAAACTCAACCTGTTTATACTTGATAGATGCACGCTCAGCATTTGCCGCAACCTGCTCCATCGTAGAACAATGGTCACATTTTTCTTCATATTTTGCCTTTACCACGCTGCGTCCGCCTTCAAGATAACGTTCCAACAAACGGTGCACCATCATATCCGGATAACGACGGATAGGAGAAGTAAAATGAGTGTAATATTCAAAAGCCAGACCATAATGGCCGATATTCTCTGTCGTATAACGTGCTTTCTGCATCGAGCGGATTGCCAATGTTTCAATCAGATTCTCTTCCGGCTTATCATGTACTTCGTCCAACAAACGGTTCAGATTACGGGAGATATCGATCTTACTGCTACCCTCCGTTTTCATCTTATAACCGAAGCGGCGGATAAAGGCGGCAAAATTCTCCAGTTTATCAGGATCGGGCAGATCGTGGATACGGTAGACAAACGTTTTCTTTGTCTTTCCTTTAGGCACTTTACCTACAAACTCAGCTACTGTACGGTTCGCCAGCAACATAAATTCTTCAATCAGTTTGTTGGCATCTTTCGATTCCTTGATATAAGTACTGATCGGTTTTCCGGTTTCGTCAATTTCAAACCTTACTTCAAAGCGGTCGAAGTTAACGGCTCCGTTCTTAAAACGTTTCTCACGCAACTTCTTTGCTAATGCGTCCAGGATCAGTATTTCGTCTTTATAATCACCTTCGCCTGTTTCGATCACCAACTGCGCCTCTTCGTAAGTGAAGCGGCGGTCGCTCTTGATCACGGTACGTCCGATACGCGATTTCTTCACGTTGGCCTCTTCGTCCAGTTCAAAAATAACGGAGAAGCATAACTTCTCTTCGTCCGGACGCAAGGAACATATCTGGTTGCATAACCGTTCGGGCAACATCGGAATCGTACGATCCACTAAATAGACGGAAGTCGCACGGCTTTCCGCTTCACGGTCGATCAGACTTTCAGGTTTTACATAGTGAGTTACGTCGGCAATATGTACGCCCACTTCCCAGTTTCCATTATCCAGCTGGCGAACCGAAAGGGCATCGTCAAAGTCCTTGGCATCTTTCGGGTCGATGGTAAAGGTCAGGACCTTACGGAAATCCTCACGCTTGGCAATTTCTTCTTCCGGAATAATCTCCGATATCTTATTTGCCGCCTTTTCCACATTTTCCGGATACGTATACGGTAGACCGAATTCGGCCAGTATCGCATGCATTTCCGCTGTATTCTGACCGGCCACACCCAGAATGTCGACCACTTCACCCAGCGGGTTCTTGGCTTCATCCGGCCATTCAACGATACGGACAATGGCTTTATCGCCATTCTTACCGCCTTTCAGTTTTTCTTTCGGGATAAATATATCGTTTGCCAGCGTCTTGTTCTCGGTGATGAGGAAGGCAAAGCCTTTCGTTACCTGCAATTTACCGACAAATGTCTTTTTCTGGCTTTCCAGTACTTCGATCACTTCGGCTTCCGGTTCAGCGCCCTTGCGTTTGGCAAACAACTGCACCTTCACTTTATCACCGTCCATCGCATGTCCGGAATTCCGTTCCGCCACGAAAACCGGCGCACCACCATCTTCCGGAATAAACGAATTTTTCCCGTTGCTCCGGCGTCCGAATGTACCGATCGCAGTGGTACCCAGACCGTTATACCGATAACGTCCGCGGTCTATTTCTGTAATAAAATTTTCGGCAGAGAGATCATACAGCAGGTCTACAACCTGTAGCTTCTGCACCTGGCTCTCTACGCCAATCAGTTTGCTAATCTGTTTATAGTTAAATGGTTCCTTGGGAGAGGATTGAAAAACGGACATAACGGAATGGAGCATGGCTTCTTTCTTCATACGTTTAGCCTTGTTCTTCTTCGGTTTGTTTTCTCTATTATCCTTCTTCCCGGATTTGTTTTTCGTCATATATTTTTGTAATTAAATGAGAGATTAATCATCTCTCTCACAAAATAAACAAATATAATTGATATACTGTTTACAAACAGGTTAAATTATATTGTTCACTTTGCCGGTTGTTTAAATTTGTAAGGCTCCGGCCCGCTTGCTCCGGGTTTACAAACAAAAAGACTACCGCTAAGGGGATATTCTTCCAGTTGTTGTTCCGAAAGTCCGGCCCGTGCCGTTGTAATGTAGAGTGTATCCATATCCTTGCCGCCGAATGCACAGGAGGCCACATTGGGAGCCGGAACTTCTACTTTTCCCAGTAACTCACCCGTATAAGGATTGTAGCAGTACACACCGAAACCGCCCCACTGAGCTACCCATAAATTATCGTTGCTATCGATCGTCATCCCGTCAGGAGCCCCTGAACCGGGAGGCAAGGTGACAGCAACGCCATCAAACAAGATTTCGCCTGTCTTTTCATCATACCGGTAACGAGCCACCCTACCGGTCGGAGTATCATTGTAATACATGTATTTCTTATTGGCCGACCAGACAATCCCGTTGGAGATGGTAACTTTCTTCAACTTGGTCTCCACCGTTCCGTCAGGCACAACCATATATAATGTTCCGGCACCTTTAGGTGCCCCGAATCCCATCGTTCCGATCCATAAACGACCTGCCGGATCACATTTTCCGTCATTACATCTTACTTTTCCTTCATAATCAGGAATAGGCGCCACAGAAGACAAACTCCCGTCATTCAAGTTCACCCGTACAATCTCATCCTGAAGAGAGACAACCACTGTGCTGTCCGTCTCCGGCACCACCGTCGAAACCATACGGTCGAACTCCCACGTTTTACAGTCCTGCTTGTCCGGATAATATTCATACAAGGTCTTTCCTTCGATATCAACCCAGAACAGAGTATTTCTGTCCGGATGCCAGATAGAACCTTCACCAGTTGTTGCTTCTGCTTTAAATGCCAGATCCGACTGGATCATTTTAGGAGCTGAGGAACATGATGCTCCTGAAAGAAAAGGGACTGTTAACATAAGGGTCACTATTAAATTTTTCATGGTAAATAATCAATTTCGCTGCTCATTACTAAGTGCAAATATAACATATTTTACGAACACCCGGATGATCGAATCCCATTAATATTAGTAGAAAACGGATTTTTCACGATGAATACCGACTCTTATTAGGAACTGTTTTATTTTTGAGGACGTCGAAAACATTTATGAGGACGTCGAAAACAAAAAACGTCCCATACTATACGGATCAGGACGGTATTATTCATGTTAAAAGTCCTAATCTTAACTGTAAACGAATGATGTAACGAATTAATTATGTAAATTTGCCGTTCTAATAAAAATAACCAATGGGCGTAGTAATTAAAGAAGTTACCAGCAAAAAAGAACTGAAGAAATTCGTTAAGTTCAATATTGATTTATATAAAGACAACCCCTACCATATACCGGGATTGATCGAGGAGGAGATGGTTACACTGGACAAGAAGAAGAATCCGGCATTCGAAGTTTGCGATGCCGTCTATTTTCTTGCCTACAAAGACGGTAAAATAGCCGGCCGTATTGCCGGAATGATTAACCGCCGTAGTAACGAAGTGTGGGACCAACAACGCGCCCGCTTCGGTTTTCTGGATTTCATCGATGACGCAGAAGTCGTAGACGCTTTGTTCAACGCTGTTGAAAAATGGGCTAAAGAACAAGGAATGAAAGAGATTCATGGGCCGATGGGATTTACAGATATGGATCATGAAGGTATACTGATCGAAGGATTCGACCAACTCGGAACCATGGCCGCCATCTATAACTACCCTTATTACCCGCAGCATCTGGAACGTATGGGATACGAAAAAGATCAGGATTGGCATGAATTTAAAATATATATCCCGGAAGGTGTACCTGATAAACACCTGCGCATCGGTGAAATAGTAAAAAAGAAATATGGCCTTAAAACGATGAAGTTCAAAAAGACGAAAGAGATATGGCCGTATGCACAAAAGATTTTTGAAACACTGAACGAAGCTTATGCACCATTATACGGTTTTGCTCCGCTGACCCAGAAGCAGATCGACTATTATGTAAAAATGTATATCCCGATGATCCGTCTGGATCTGGTGACTCTTATTATCAGGGAAGAAGATGACACCGTAGTCGGTTTCGGAATCTCATTACCCAGCCTTTCACATGCCATGCAAAAGGCAAAAGGACATTTATTCCCTTTCGGCTGGATACATCTGCTAAAAGCATTGAAAACAAAGCCCAAAGTAATCGACTTGTATCTGACGGGAGTATTACCTGAATATCAGAACAAAGGGGTAAACGCACTGCTGTTCAACGACCTTATTCCCGTATATATCGGTCTGGGTGTCGAATATGCCGAAAGTAATCCGGAACTGGCAAACAACAATGCCGTACAGGCCCAATGGGACTATTTCAAACGTGAACATCACAAAACAAGAAGAGCATTTATCAAAAAATTAAAATAAGGATTTTCTATGGAAGAACTGAATTCAACAATGCAACAACCGACAGCGTATAATGACGACGATATCAAGACGCTGGACTGGATGGAACATATCCGCCGGCGCCCTGGTATGTATATTGGTAAACTGGGAGATGGTAGCTATGCGGATGATGGAATCTATGTATTGCTGAAAGAAGTACTCGATAACTCCATCGACGAATATATGATGGGGTACGGCAAAACTATAGAAGTGACCGTTGAAGAAGGAACTGTTTCCGTCAGGGACTTTGGCCGTGGTGTTCCGCTGGGAAAGGTGGTCGACGTATCCAGTAAAATGAACACAGGTGCCAAGTACGACAGCAAGGCTTTTAAAAAGTCTGTCGGACTGAACGGTGTCGGTATCAAGGCCGTGAATGCCCTGAGCAGCTATTTCCTGATTACCAGCTTCCGCGAAGGAGAGTGTAAACGGGTCGAATACAGCAAAGCCATCATTACAGAGGAGTCTGGAATCCAACCGACTGACGAAGCAAACGGAACACTGATCTATTTCATTCCGGACAAGGAAATCTTCAAAGAATATCAATACAAGGACGAATTCATAGAAAGCCTTTTGAAGAATTATGTCTTTCTGAATTCAGGTCTGACCATTATGTTCAACGGCAAGAAATTCCATTCACGCAACGGACTGGTCGACCTGTTGAACGAAAATATGACCACCGAGCCCTTATATCCGATCATTCATCTGAACGGAGAAGATATCGAAGTGGTTATCACACACAGTAACCAATACGGTGAAGAATATTATTCGTTCGTAAACGGACAATACACGACTCAGGGCGGAACGCATCTTTCTGCTTTCCGCGAAACGCTGGGACGTGTCATCAAAGAATATTATAATAAAAACTTCGAATATTCGGACATCCGTGCCGGTATCGTTGCCGCCATCAGTATTAAGGTGGAAGAACCAGTGTTCGAGAGCCAGACAAAAACCAAGCTGGGTTCGAAAGATATCGGTCCCGAAGGCCCTACCGTGGCAAAATTCGTCGGCGACTTTATCAAGAAAGAACTCGACAACTATCTTCATAAGAACACAGATACTTCGGAAGCCCTGCTTCGCAAGATCCTCGAATCGGAAAAGGAACGTAAAGCGATTGCCGGTGTAACGAAACTGGCCCGTGAACGAGCTAAGAAGGCAAACCTGCATAACAAGAAACTCCGTGACTGCCGCATCCACCTCAACGATACCAAAGGCGACCGGACAGAAGAAAGTTGTATCTTCATCACCGAGGGTGACTCGGCCAGCGGATCGATCACCAAAAGCCGTGACCCGAACTTTCAGGCTGTTTTCAGTCTACGCGGTAAACCGCTTAACAGCTACGGCCTGACTAAAAAGATCGTTTATGAGAACGAAGAATTCAACCTGCTGCAAGCCGCCCTCAATATTGAAGACGGACTGGACGGTCTGCGATATAACAAAGTTATCATCGCTACCGATGCCGACGTCGACGGTATGCATATCCGGTTACTGCTGATCACGTTCTTCTTGCAGTTCTTCCCCGACCTGATCAAACGAAATCATGTCTATATCCTGCAAACCCCGCTTTTCCGTGTACGCAACAAACAAAAAACATATTATTGCTACACAGAAGAAGAACGTCTGGCAGCAATCCAGGCAGTAGGAAAGAATCCGGAGATCACCCGATTTAAAGGTCTGGGAGAGATTTCACCGGACGAGTTCAGAAACTTTATCGGCAAGGACATGCGCCTGGACCCGGTAACGATGAAAAAAGAAGACCTGGTTAAGGAGATGCTCGAATTCTATATGGGTAAAAACACCATGGAAAGACAGAACTTTATTATTGACAATCTGGTTGTAGAAGAAGACGTTATCAATTAAAAATTGAAAATTGAAAATTGAAAATGAATAAGCGTATCGCTTTGTTCCCCGGAACGTTCGATCCCTTTACGATTGGACACCAATCGCTGGTAAGCCGCGGGCTCGCCCTGGTCGACGAGATCATCATTTCTATCGGTATTAACGATAAAAAGCAGACTTATTTCACGCTTGAAAAACGTATGGAAGCGATCCGGTGTCTTTATAAAGACGAGCCACGGGTAAAAGTGATGTCGTATAACTCACTGACTGTCGATTTTGCAGAAGAAGTCGGTGCCGAATTTATTATGCGCGGTATCCGTACCGTCAACGATTTCGAGTATGAAAAAAGTATTGCCGACGTCAACCGGAAGTTGAGCGGCATTGAGACATTCATTCTTTTTACAGAACCCGAACATACACACATCAGTTCCAGCATTGTACGGGAGCTATTACGGTATGGCAAAGATATTTCTCCCTTCGTTCCGAAGGGAACCAACTTATATTGACTATTTACGAAACAAAAATTAAAATGAAACGAATTGTAGTATCCCTGCTCGTTGCAATGATTGCCATCACAACGGCTGTGGCCCAGAAACCGAATCAGGATGCCCGCAAATTATCCATGGCTGTATATGCCATCTCGAATCTATATGTAGATCCGGTGGATGATTCCAAGCTGGTAGAAGATGCGATCACCGGTATGCTGGAAAAGCTGGACCCGCATTCAAACTATATGGATCCGGAAGAGACAAAAGAGATGACCGAACCCCTGCAAGGCAACTTCGACGGTATCGGTATCCAGTTCAATATGCTGACCGATACTTTATATGTCATTCAGGTAATTCCCGGCGGTCCGTCCGAAAAGGTCGGCCTGATGGCTGGCGACCGTATCATCATGGTCGACGATACCCTGATAGCCGGTGTAAAAATGAAGACGACCGACATCATGAAACGTCTGCGTGGTCCGAAAGGGACTGAAGTGAACATCAAGGTATTGCGAAATAAGAATCCGGAACTGATCGAATTCAAGATCATCCGCGGAAAGATACCCGTAACCAGCCTGGACGCCGCTTATATGGCAGACAAACAGACCGGCTACATCAAACTGAACCGTTTTGCTGCCTCATCAGCCGATGAGTTCCGCGACGCACTTGCCAAACTGCAAAAACAAGGTATGAAAAACCTGATCCTCGACCTGCAAGGTAATGGGGGCGGTTATCTAAATATTGCCATCGAACTGGCAGACGAGTTTCTCGATAAAGACAAACTGATCGTGTATACCGAAGGTAACAAACAGCCGCGCGACGAAGCCAAATCGACAGCCAAAGGCAATTTTGAGGAAGGACGCCTGGTCGTTATGGTAGACGAATCATCTGCCTCTGCCAGCGAAATCCTTTCGGGTGCCGTACAGGATTGGGACCGTGGTGTCGTAGTAGGACGCCGTACATTCGGTAAAGGTCTGGTTCAGAAACCGATCCCAATGCCGGACGGTTCTATGATCCGTCTGACAGTAGCCCGTTATTATACGCCTACCGGACGTAGTATCCAGAAACATTACGAAAACGGTAAACTGGAAGATTACCAGCACGACCTGATCGACCGTTACAACCGCGGCGAACTAATGAGTGCCGACAGCATCCATTTCCCGGATTCTATGAAATACAACACACTGGAAACCAAACGTATCGTTTACGGTGGCGGCGGTATCATGCCGGACGTTTTCATTCCGGTAGACACAACCCGTTATACGGATTATCACCGCAACCTGGTTGCATCCGGTCTTGTAAACCGTGTTTCCATGAGTTACCTGGACCGTAACCGTGCGGCAATGAACAAGAAATATCCGAAATTCAGCCAGTATAAAAAAGACTTTGTTGTCCCCGAAGAAACTCTTCAGGAGTTAATTAATCTGGGTAAAGAAGATAAGATCGAGTATAAAGAAGAAGAATACAACCGTTCAAAACCGCTTATCGCCTTACAGATAAAGGCTTTGATAGCTCGTGACCTGTATGATATGGCAGAATATTTCCAGGTAATCAATGATGATAATGCCAGCTTCAAAGAAGCACTCCGCATTATTAATGATGAAGAGGTCTATAATAAAGAATTGGGGAGGTAACCCGTACATTAATATATATAAGAAGAGGTGGTACATTGGCTTGAAGTCTTTGTACCACCTCTTCCATTTTTTACCAGCCCGAAAGAAAGCCAGGAAACACCTCAAAAAAAGTCAGGTCTTTTGAAATCAAAAGTCCCTTTTATCTGACACTCACCACTTCACCACGTAAATACTTATATTTTTTCCAACAGATGCAACTATCCAAATTACTATCGCATCATATTTATAAAACTATAAACAACTAATTATTATGAAACTATTCATCCATACCCTTGTCTCGACAGCTCTGATTGCTGTAAGTTTTTGTCTGTTTTCTTGTGATGACAATACCGAAGGTTTCGGTTCGACAGGGAGAGACGGTCTCCCCAGTGCATTCAAAACAGAAAATCAAACAACCTATCTATCGTATTCCGGTAACCGATTGCTGCAAATGATGAACCAAGACGGTTTCACCACTACTTTCAACTACAAAGGCGATGAACTTCGTGGTATCTCCTACGCTCCTCCTTCAGATCCCAATATTGCTGACGGAAACGGCTATACAGGTTTCGAAAAGGAAGGAAATAAAATCATTGTAAAACAAAGTGGAGAACCAAGCATGGATATTTCCTATAATCAGGAAATTGAACTGGACGGAAACGGATTTCCTACAAAGATAACAGATCTGGGTGCATTTCAAATGACTAGTGAAGGGTATAAGAAAGTATGGGATGGAAAATATTACTATGCCTTAACTTTCGAGCCATCAACGAAAAACCTGTTAAAACTCGAAAAGTTCAACCTCGAAGATTCGACACTTATTACGACCTCTAGTTTTCAATACAGTAACCACCCCGGTTCAATGAGCCAAGTGGAATTACCGTTATGGTTCTTCAGTTATCATTCATTTGCATCAGGAATATCTTCTCGCCAGTACCTCAATTATCGGAACACACTTACGGAAGAAACCGTGACAGATGGAAAAACCGGTACCACCCATACGACTTATTATAAATATACTTATAATAAGAACGCATATCCGGTAGCTGTTGACAATGGAGAAGAGAAAATGGATATAAGATATTGACCGGAAATAACGAAGTTAATCATAAGAACGTAGGGGTAAACTCTATTCCAAGAGCACGAGCAATACGAAAGAAGCTCGAAATCTGAATATCAGTTTCCCCTTTTTCTACGCGGGCAATATAACTTCTTGCTGTACCAACCTTTTCCGCCAACTCTTGTTGGGTGATCTTTAGCTGTTTCCGACGATCACGCAGTATCTCACCATAATACCATGCGATTGATTTCTCATGAAAAGCTGTACGGGATTCGGTTCCAAGTTCCCCATATTTATTATCCAATAATTCACCTGCTGTATGCAGTTTACTCAACTTATTTTCATCTAACTTTCTCATAACTCAAAGTCTTTTAATATCCGTTCTGCAATTTTTATTTGCTTATTATAGTCTTTCGTAGATTCTTCAGAAATCCATTCAAAAGTAGTATTTTCTTTGAAAGAATGATATTATCATCATCAACAGCAAAAAGAATAGTCCTATATTCATTAGTACTAACAGACACTCTCATTTCGTATAAATCTGTATTTTCCAAGTGTTTTACAAACTTCGAACTCAGTACATATTCAGTTCTGATAACATCCATCGTATGCTCAAACTTAGCCTTCACTTTATCCTGCAACATATCATAGAACTCTACAAACTCATCCGAGAAATATAATTCACGTATATCGTTATCTTTTTTACCTGTTGCTTTCATCTCGCAAATGTAACTAATTAGATACAACTAAACAAGCATAATATAAACTCTTGAAAATATTTAACTCTGATTATTATCTTAAGACTTACGAGATATCCGATATCAACCAACAATGAATCACAACTCTACAACCAGTATGTCATCTTTGTAGGCTTCACATTCCCCGACAATCTTCCCTTCGGGAGACAAGAGGTAAGAATCGCCTGCATAGATGATACCTCCCAGATCAGTCCCGGCACAATTGACTGCGATAACATTGGCCTGATTCTCTATAGCCCTTTCACGAAGAAGACGATTCCAATCATCACGCCGGGACTCCGGCCAGTTGGCTATATAAATAGCTGTATCATAACGACCTTCATTCCGACTCCAATCCGGGAAACGGAGATCGTAACAGATATAAGTAGCCAAACGGTGTCCTTTCCAGTTCAGAACCAACTGCTTTTCTCCGGGAGAAAAACTTCCTTTCTTAAAACAGTTATGTTTGTCATAATATTCATAATGCCCATCAGGAAAGACAGCAAGTAAGCGATTATAAAATTTCCCTTCTTCTTTATATATTGTAGAGCCGATTATCAAGGCTCCGCTACTAGCCGCCCATTCCTTCATTTTCTCAATGACAACCGGATAATAACCCGCTATTTCATCTTTCGTCTGCACAGCTATTTTTTTATCCTTCTTTTTCATTTCACATCCGGAAACAAACAACTCGGGGAACACAATCATATCACATCCCTGGCATTTCTCTACCCGCTTCTGAAAAGCTTCAAGGTTTGCATCAACATCTCCCCATGCAAGATGTGCCTGTACCAAGGCAACCCGACAGGTTTCTTTCGTTTGGGCCTGAACGGCCATATTAGCCAATAAAATAAGAACAATCAACAGATATTTCATACATTCACAGAATTAAGGACGGGCGCAAATATAAAAATAATGTACCACAACACGACCGACACAGCCAGATTATATAAGAAATCTGCCTATCTTTGTCTACTATCTTTCTCCAAAGAAGACGAGTAAAAACACTTAAACTAAAAAAATGATTTTATCAGAAACAGAAACTTTAATCTGGGATTGGAACGGAACGTTATTAGACGATGTAGAAGTAAACGTCAAGGTTATCAACGAAATGCTTTCAAAAAGGAATTTACCCCTGCTGGATATAAATACCTATAAAGAGATATTTTGCTTCCCCGTCAAACAGTTCCATATCCGGATAGGTATCGACTTCGAAAAAGAGTCAATCGAAGAGATATCCGCAGAATATATGGAACGTTATAAAAACTACGAGAAAGATATAAAGCTGCATGCTGATGTCCCTTTTATCCTGGATGCGATCAATGCAAAAGGCATCAGCCAATATATTCTATCTGCTGCCGGGACAGACGATCTATTGCGCATGCTTGACCGTTTCCACCTGACGGATAAATTCAAAGGAATATACGGTTCAGATAATATCTGCGCTACCGGAAAAATCGGGATCGGCCAAAGACTGATAAAAGAAAACTCTCTGTATCCGGAAAAAGCACTCATTATAGGAGACACATTACACGATGCGGAAGTGGCAAAGGCATTGGGAATAAAATGTATTCTGTATTCAGGAGGACATAATAACTACGATCTGTTATCGAACAAGTCTAAAGCAATCAGAAATCTGAAAGATATCCTACCTCATTGATAGCATGCAGAAAATCCGGTCTATAACAATGCAATTTTCAAAGCTCACCTTTCAGGCGTCAGTCGCAATCTCCTATTGAAAGATAAAGGGTCTGACTGAAAGGTGATATAACCGGACTTAGATTCCGACAGATAGTTATCCGTTTACCAATCAATAGTTATCCGTTTGCCTGCAGGTAGTTATCCTGCTCGTGAAACATAGGTGGTTCGAAATGTTAAAGGTCATATGTTTTATCGGAAGTTATTTTACCTTGAATTACCGTATACACTTTTTTACAGTTTTACCCCTTCAGCCGGGAACATTGAAAAAACAGGCCATCCCGAACAACTGAAAGCTGAAAGCAGTAGTCTGAAATGACATAGAGAGCAACCCGGACATACAAACTGATTTCAGCTATATAGTATTAATTCTAAAAAACAATTGTATTTGATTTCAAATACTTAAGTATTTAGTTTCAGATACAATTGTTTTTGATCCCGGAAACAGTTGTTCTAATTTGTATTAGAATTCTGAATAACGCACAGTAGTCTTTGTTGTACCAGCCCTAAGGCATTGATAAAAACATTCTCGTAGAGGATTCCAAGTGTGTCGGAAGCTACACAGACGGTCTTATAAATAGTGCCATCGCATGTCCATTCCAATACCACTTCTTCCAGTCCAAGGCGCAACCGCAACATCTGATCCAAATACGTCTTTACTTTTTTCCTCATATTTTCTGCCTCTTCCTTGTCGATAGAAGAGAACTCTTTCAAGCTTATCAATATCGTTTTTCCATTTTCTACAAAAGGATAGCCTGTACCATCAAGTATTGCAAGCTTTACTCTCTCCAGATCCTCTTCCGTAGAGATCTTGCCGATGTATTTATAGTCTGTAAGGACATATCCGAGATGAAGTTCAGCCGTATTTTTCTTTATCGTATCCAGTTGTTGTTTCCATAAAACGGAATCGCCTGGTTGGTCACCGGAGAGATGGGTCGTAGCTCCACACAAAAGGGATACCCCCATGAACAAGCAGAAAAAGAAACTGACAATAATCGCTTTTGTTTTCATGATATTTGAAGTATTAATTGTTAATATTAGTGAGGTTCAGGCTTTGGTCTGTCATCTTCCTCTTCAGGGGTAGGACGGGGTATATGAGCTGAAGATAATTCACTCATCCCTGTAGCTCCCGTTGAAGATCCATATCCTCTTTCTCATCTAAGCACAAGATATTTGTGATAATGTTATCATAAACAATTCCGCTTTTGTCAGAAACAACACAAATTGTTTTATATATTTGTGAATCACACATCCACTCCAATTCAACTTTTATCATACCTAAAACAAGAATCTTTTCCAAAAATGCTTCCAATTCTTCCGGAGAATAAGTTATCCCTTCTATTTTTTGAGAAGTTATTTCTTTCAACATTTTTATCTCGATCTTATTATTGGTAACATCATAGAATGGAAAATAGCTATCGTCAACTAAAAGATTCTCTCTCAATCGCAGAAGATCATCTTCTGTAGATATTTCGCCAAGTATTCTGTAATCCACTAAAGTTAACCTGCTTTCATTTATAAAAAGGCTTTTGCTTATAGTCTTTGGAGAAGAACTCTTGATTGAATCCAATTGTTGTCCCCACAAGGCAACCTCTGTCCCATTACTTTCACAGTCGGATAAATCACTTTCATTATTGCAACTAGAAAGCATTCCTAGAACCATACACAAAAATGTAAAAAATGAAATTGTTGTTTTCATGATGTTAGAGTATTAATGAGAAATATACGAAATTACAATCCTCATATGGTTTCTATGAGTCCCCATCAAACATGATCGTTTTTTTATAGGCTTAGTTTAATTTACTAGTGAATATTATTGATTTCAATCACAAATAACAGGAGCCGGCCCTATCATTCTGCACTTCTCAAATTTCGCAGATATATAGATTAAAGGTATGTCACGCACAAATGTAACAAGATTACAGACAAATAAGTAAAACGCCTTTGTGTATTAATTAATTTTAACCAAATAGCTTAGAAAATGAAAGCAAATATAGGAAACGACAGCATTGAGGCTCTCTTTTAGTATGTAGTTAAAAGTGACAATACAAACAACACACCATACATTTTACGAATAAACGATTAAATAACAAGGATTATATAAACAACAAAATAAAATTTAAAGGAACAGATCATTCTTCATACCCAATTCAAATTAAGTAAAAAC
>NZ_QSDP01000066.1:0-33078 GCF_003463685.1 Parabacteroides sp. AM58-2XD | reverse complement strand
AAGAAATGAAGTTATTATGGTTGGTAGTCCATTACAAAACGCAGATATATATGATATATTTCATCAAATATTGAAAGATGAATTGTCTGATTAATTATGTTTTTATATTTATAGATAAAGCGAATGTATTTTCAGTGAATAATTCTCATTTGCCGTCAAATACAAATGTTGCATTACTTTTTTGTTAAATGAAAGAAATGAAGTTATTATGGTTGGTAGTCCATTACAAAACGCAGATATATATGATATATTTCATCAAATATTGAAAGATGAATTGTCTGATTAATTATGTTTTTATATTACCTCCAGTAAATTAACCCATTTTCCCATGTAAATATTCTTTCGTTTTTACTAGATTCTTCTTTTAACCTATATAAAGTTCCTTGAGGAATATTTTTGAATGTGATATATTGACCGTTACACTTTTGTACTCCTCCAGATTTCCATCTATTATTCCAATAGAATAGTTCGTATTTGGCATCTTTTTTTAGAGTACTTGGAACGTAAGGGTAATATTGGATACTTGAAAGTAGACAGGGTTTTCCTAGATCAAAACATATGGTTTTGTTTTTTGTTAATTTTCCACAGGAGCCTGTTGTTGATAAATTATCAATTAGATAGTTGATAGGATTTGTTGAGTCAATGGGGTGGAAACTGCCTGAAACATGAATATTGTTTATCGGTTGAATAGAATCTTTATTTTTTTCATAGAATATGATTTCGTTTAATGCAAGTGTATCTTGGTTGGATAATAGGTGGATGTAACGATATTTTTGGAGAATATTCAGATGTATATTGTTCTGCCAATTATCTATAGTATCTGAAAAATGGAAAAGTGTATCATATTGATTGGGTCGATTTTCTATTTTCCCTAATAAGTAAGTGCCTGATAAGTAATTTATATTCTTTTTCCTAGTTGCAACGTCAACTATGCTATTCGTAGTTGCTAATGTTAAATTTGTTGTTGTTTTTTCTGTTTTTAGGGTTGTCATTTCTCCTTTTCCGTTAAGATAAAAGGGATTGGATGCAGCAATAATTTTACCGTTAATGAAATAAGCCGGCAGATAAACAATATCTTTTCCCATACTTTTGAAGGAAACCTTTTTATTTTGAATCTTTCCCCATTGTATAGGTTGCCAGTTCCCATTACCATATACACAGAGATAACAGTATCGTATCTTCTCGGAACTTTTGTATGGTAGTTTTATATTAATATCAACTGTTTCAAAGTAAGATGAAGAAACATCTATTATATTGGGATTTTTAAAAATAGAAGGTATGTCGGACGGATTTACTTCGTTATCGAAAGCAGGTCCTCGAGGTGATATGAATAAGTATGTCTGTATATTTTGGGGAGTCGGAATTTACCCCATTTTAAATCGAATGTTTTATTATTATAAAGATTTTTGTATTTCCAAGGATCTTCATCCCAAAAAGGTTCGAAGGGGTATGTTTCTCCGTTTAATACGATTGCGTTCCATGAATGTCCGCTATTTCTGTTTCCCCATGCTGGGACAAAATCGATAACGGTCGGTATACCCATTGTTGTTAGTAGAGTTGCGTTGAACCAGCATTTATGTTCGCAAAGACCTCGTTTTATGAGTTCCAGAGTGGAAATAGAATAGATCGGAGTGTTAATGGCTGCAAAATTGCTATGATTGATTGTTTGATATTTTGACAATAAGGAATCTATTCTTTCTTGGAAGTGAATTGAAGAATCATTAAAAAAGTTACGGTGCCGATAGAAAAACACCTCTCTTGCATTGTCCAATATTAATCCGTCTTGTGTCCTGTATGGTAAAATGTATTCGCAAAATTCCTTGAAAGAAATGTTTTGGGTGTATGAATTTGTTTGCCAAGCATCAAATGCAAGTTCTATTTGTTTTATTAACCAGTTTGCCTTAATGTTCTCTATATCTGCTTGGACCGTATGTTGAGATTCGTGGAAAAAATCAGACGAGTAACTGTCTCGAAGGCTATCAATCGAGTGGATCCATTGGTGATTATATACATCCCAGTGGTACTTTTCGGAAATAGCTCTATGTTTTATATAATAAGGTTTCAGATGATTGATGAGGTTAGAGTCGATAGCATAGTGACCAGGCATATTTTCTAATAGAAATCTGGCAGCTTCTAGTTTGAGTGTACTGTCTTTATAATGTTTTAAAACAGTCAGGATTTCAGGTTTATTGTTTCCGGCATTAGCGATACATTCTTCTAACTTCTTTTCTGAAAGGCTGGAACAAGAAAAGAATAGTAAATGAAAAAAGAAAGGAATGAATATATAGTACTTCATAAAATTAATGTAATTTCAGATAGTCATGTATTTTCTTGTAAGCGGTAGCAATATGGGCTTCCACTGTTTTTGGTGATATGTTTAACAAGAGGGCTATATCTTTTTGCTTGAGTTTGTCGGAAAGGTATAATCTGAATACTTCCCTACATTTTCTTGGCAGGGAGTTGATGGCTTTTTGTATCAATTCCTGTAATTCTTGATCCAGCAGGGTCGATTCCGGGTTGGTATTGTCTGCAATCAACTCTATATTATATAAGTCTAAGGGTGAACAATCAGGAATAGTAGATCTTCTTATATAATGTAAAGCTTGGTTTTTGGTAGAGATGTAGAGATAACTTTCTATATTTTCTATTTTATGGAGTGTCTCTTTTCTATTCCAAATTGTGTAGAAAACGTCAGATACAACTTCTTCTGCTGATTCCTTGGAGGATAGATAGTAGATGGCTATATGGTATAATTGGGGGTAATACATATCAAAAAGCTGGCGAAAGGCCTTTTCGTCTCCTTGCATGATCTTGAAAACCAATTTGTTTTCTTGTTTATTTGATAGGGTATCCATCTTCTTGTTATGACCTCTCTTTGATAAATAGTTAATAGTTCATGTAGAACTATGGCGTTTATAGCCAGTTATTCCCTTAAAATCCTTTTTCCAAAAAGAAAAGTTTTAAATAAGCAGTAATGTTGATACTTCTTATACACTTTAATACGGTTTTATTATCATTTTTATTTAGATATTATGTAAATAAATACTATTTTTACAACGGAAAAGCATTAGTTCTACATGAACTACGGCATATTAAAGTTAATCAATGTTAATATCGTTGGTGCTGCATTAGGGTTTTTCTCTCTCATTGTCATCTATAAAAACAAAATGGATAACAATGAGTTTGAAAGAAGGATATAAAGGAAAGCATAAAGATTGTGTAAATCGTATTCGCTTTAAGCAGTTGGAGGTTGATGTGGATAGGGTTTATGATGAGTTGTGGAACCGTATCGGAATGCCCGGACGGAGAACAGGCGTTTCTCCAATTTGGAAATATATTTCAGCTGTAGCTTGTATAGCCTTATTGTGTGTTTCTTCTTTTTATATTTGGGATAATTTTCGCTCGAAACCTCTTTCTTATTTAGAAATGACTGCATTGGCGGGGTCGAAAGCCCATATATTACTGCCGGATAGTACAGAAGTATGGTTGAATGGAGATTCGTGGATACGTTATCCGGAATCATTTGATGATAAAAACAGGTCTGTAGAGTTGATTGGTGAAGCCTTTTTTAAAGTAACCAAAGATCAACACCGTCCGTTTCATGTAAATATGGATGGAATGTCGGTACAGGTGTTAGGCACTGAATTTAATGTGTTGGCACAAAAACAGTCCGATGTCATTGAAACGACCCTGTTGGAAGGTTCGGTCGCTTTATATAAAAATAGCAATAAAAGTTTAGTCCCCGACCGGGTATTGCTCCCGGGTGAGCAGGCTGTATATAGTAGGCAAAGTGGAGAAATAGAAGTTCAGTCGGTTCAAACATCTTTTTATGCTTCATGGGTTACGGGTGACTATGTATTTGAAAATAGTACATTCGGACAAATAATCCAGGTGCTGGAACACTCTTTCAATGTGAAAGTTCATCTGAAGGATAGGTCGTTGGAAGAAGTTTGTCTGACGGCTCGCTTTACGCATGGCGAGTCGTTGGAGGAGATTTTGTCGGTCCTTCAGATTTCAATGCGATATACATATACCATTAGAGGAAAGGACGTTTTTATTAAATAGATATTGTATAACCTTAAATGTATAAGCCATGAATAGTACTTAAAATTTTAGAAAGAAATTGGGAATGCTACCAACATCCCCAATTTACTGCTTACGCATAGATCATTTAATTAACACGGCAGCTACCAACTGCCTTAGTAAATAATCATTTAGAGTTTGCAAATGTATGAAGAAACATTTAACTAGAGTGTTACAGAGCTATAAAAAGGCTTTGCCGGGGATTAATATTCCTCAAAAAACACAGAATCGAATCTTTGTTATTATGAGATTTTCCATATTGTTCTTTTTCCTGAGTATCTGGGGAGCGACGGCAGCTTCTTCATATTCGCAGGTTACAAAACTGAACCTCGATATGAATGGGACTGTCCTGGAAGTGATCAAGGCTATCGAAAGCCAATCTGAGTTTACTTTTGTTTATAAACAGAATGAAATAAATCTGGACGAAAAAGTTTCAATCGATTTAGAAAATAAAACGATATCAGAAATTCTGGATGTCTTATTACGAAATAAGTCATTGGGTTATAAAATAACGGACAGGCACATTGCCTTGTTTAAAAAAGCCGAAATTCAACAGGAATCGAAAACGGTAGTTACCGGACAGATTCTCGATGAATTCGGGGATCCGGTCATTGGTGCCAATGTCTTGGTTAAAAATGAAGAAGGTGTTGGTACTACGACAGATATGGACGGTAAGTTCACTTTGGACTTGGAAGGATATAAGGATCCTGTATTGGTTATTTCATTTATCGGTTATACTTCACAAGAGGTGGTAGTAGGGAAAAAACGGACTCTTAATATTACCTTGAAGGAAGATTCCAAGGCGCTGGAGGAAGTTGTCGTTATCGGTTATGGTAAAAATTCCAAACGAAACCTTACTTCTGCAGTTTCTACGGTTAATACGGATAAAATAAAGAACATCCCGGTTGCGAATGTGACAGATGCGTTGGCGGGTCGTGCTGCCGGTTTGATCGTTACCTCTGCCGGGGGTGGTCTGAATAAGAAGTCAACAGTCTCTATCCGTGGTGGCGGACAACCCATTGTGGTTATTGACGGGTTTGTTTCAGACTATAACGACTTCGTGAACCTGAATTCTGACGATATTGAGTCGATGTCTGTTTTGAAAGATGCTGCAGCAGCTGCCGTATATGGTGCACGTGCCGGAAATGGTGTATTGGTCGTGAAAACGAAAAACGGGTTGAAAGGGCTTCACGTCGATTATAGTTTCAACCAGAACTGGAGTGAACCTACTTACTTGGAAAAGAAGCTGAACTCTTATGAACGTGCCGTGTTTGATAACACCGTGCGTGATTTGTATGGTTTGGAACCTCGTTGGACAGAAGAGGAAGTAGAGAAATATCGTACAGGCTCTGATCCGTATAATTATCCGAATGTAGACTGGCAAAAGATTATGCTTCGTAATTTTACCCCTGAAACAAAGCATTCTTTGGCTGTACGCGGTGGTTCTGATTTTAATAAGTATTATATCTCTTTCCAGGCATATAACCAGAAATCCATGTATAAGGCCGATACGGAATGGTTTAAAAGATACAATGTCCGTATGAACGATGTGTCTGAGTTTAAAGATTTAGGATTGAAACTGACTTTTGGGTTGGATGGTTATATTTCCACCATGCGTTCACCGCGTTCTCAATATTCTTCGGGATATTGGCAGACTTGGGGGCATATACAGAATCAAGGACCGATGTCATTGGATCGTAATCAAGATGGACAGATTTATGTGGGTTATGACAACCCGTTGGCAGAAGTTTCGCCTGAATCAGGTTATACGAAATTTGATAATAAGATGATTACCGGGCTTTTCAATGCAGAATGGGATGTCTATGGCGTTGAAGGATTGAAATTGAAAGTTGGCGGTAATTACCGTTATGGCATGTATGATGGTAAAACATGGAATAAGACTGCGCCTCAATATGATTTGGAAGGGAATAAGGGACCGGACTTTCCGGTTAGTTTGAATTATTCGACGGATTATTCACGCATGTGGACTACGCAGTATTTCGCTGATTATAACCGTTCTTTTATGGATGAGACACACAATGTTTCTGCTACACTGGGATACGAACAGAGCTATAGTTTTTATAGAGCTTTTGATGCTACACGTAAAAATTATATTTTCATGATCGACCAAATGGGAGCCGGTCCTTCTGATACGATGGAAAATGGAGGTAGGGAGGAAGAAGCCGGACGTGCCGGTTTGGTTGCCAGGGCTTCTTATAATTATAAAAAGAAATATTATATAGAAGGTTCACTGCGCCATGATGGTAGCGACTTATTCCCGAAAGACCGCCGTTGGGGTAATTTCTTTTCAGGTTCAGCTGCATGGGCTGTGTCAGAAGAAAGTTTCTTCCAACCTTTGAAAGAACGTAATATATTGAATTTCTTTAAACTTCGTGCAAGTTATGGCCAGGTCGGTATGGACGATATTAGTCGGTTCAGTTATTTGACTTCTTATGGGTTGAATGAACGAGGATACGTATTGGATGGTAAAATAGTCCCGACATTTAGTGAAGGGGGATTGATTAGTGACGATATAACTTGGTATACATCAAACTCATTGGATTTAGGTTTTGATTTTAATACATTGGGAGAACGTTTGGCTGGTAGTTTCGACTATTTCTACATGAAGACAACCGGTTATTTGACTTCTCCTTCTAATGTGGGATATACCGATCCGTTGGGCTTGTCGCTTCCGAAAGTGAAATCGAATGGCGAACATCGTCGTGCCGGTTATGAGTTCAACCTCTCTTGGAAAGACCATTTCGGAGATTTTAATTATGAAGTAGGTGCTAATTTTACCTATTTCGACCAATTGGTGGCTACCGCATGGGATGAAGATTTGGCTGACCAAAAGAACCCGTACAAAAGAAGAACACAGCAGACGGGATATTGGGGTGTCGGATATACCAATTTAGGGTTCTATCAAAATTCGGATCAGGCGTTGAACTTACCTCGTCGTGATGGTTCCAGTAATTTGGTTGCCGGAGATATTATTTATAAGGATATGAATGGGGATGGATTTATTGATGGTGCCGACCAGTGGCGTATTGGTAAAAACAACTTCCCTCGTGGTAACTATGGTATATATGCCAATCTGTCTTACAAAGGTTTTTCTGCCAATATATTGTTCCAAGGAGCTACATCGCGTGATATGTATATTGAAGATGTAGTGCGTGGACAATCAACCGGTGGTTACACGGTCGTTTATCCTTATCAGTTGGATTACTGGATGCCAGATAATCGAGATGCCAAATATCCAAGAATCGCCATGAATTCGAATGTGAATGGAAATAACAACTATGTGCAGTCTGACTTTTGGTTAGTGAATGGCCGTTATATTCGTTTGAAATCACTTCAAATAGGTTATGATTTTCGTACTGTATTGCTGAAAAACGTGAAGTGGCTTTATAAATGCCAAGTCATGTTAAGCGGACAGAACTTGTTTACTATTTCTCCTGCTACGAAATATGGTTTTGACCCGGAAAATGGTAGTACGAATAATTATGATTATCCGATGCAACGTGTGTATTCTATTAGTTTGAATCTAGGATTTTAATAAAAAATAATACTTATGAAATTAACAAATATAGTATCATTGGCTTTCCTGATATTTTTATTCGGGATGATGTCTTGTAATGTATTAGATACCGAGCCGTTTGAAAGTTATGATGAAGCAACTGTTTGGGGATCTAAATCAACGGCTGATGCTTTTGTTACAGGAACGATGAGTAGTGTGATGTATGGTTATGTGGACGGGAACCAGACTACTTGGGAACAATATACTTCCAATGCAGTCCATTCTAATGGTGGAATAGGATTCGTTCGTGAAACGATGGACCGGTATGATAATTCGGGCGGATTCGGCAATTTCGGCACGATCCGTCGTTGTAACTTGATCATTGAAAAAGCGGCAGAATATACAGGTCAGGGACTTTCGGAGGCTGAATCAAAAGAGTTGGTTGCAAAAGGTAAATTGTTACGTGCTCTGACTTATTATCAACAGGCTCGTACCATAGGACGTTTTGTATGGGTAGACCGTGTGTTGGCTCCGGCCGATACGGCTAGCAACGGCTTGATGATGCCTACCACGAAGACTACGACTGAAAGTTATACTTATATCCTGAACGACCTGGATGCAGCTATCCCGGATCTTCCGACAAGTGTAAAAGCAGGCGAATTGTCTCGCAATATGGCTAATGCATTCAAATCGGAAATCGCTTTGCAGGCAGCTGCTTACGAAACGGATGCCAATAAGAAAAAAGAATGGTTGAAAGCGGCTATCACAGCTGCTGATGCTGTCGAAGGGGCTTCATTGGCTACTAGTTTCGGGAATATATTCAACGAAAATGACCGTTATTCGAATGAGATCATTTTTGCTATTTACCGTGACAAGGCAAATACAAATACCGATTATATTTCCACGTTGCAGAATGTGATGCCGAATACGAATAATGACAATTTGATCAAGAATGGTTGCGGCCCGTTGTTTAAGACAAATGGCGGCCAGCCTTTTATCGGCTGGTTATGGTGGGCTCCGACTCAAAATCTTGTAGATTGTTATGAAGTGATTGACGAGACGACGGGACAAGGTGCTGCCTGGAATGAATCATCTCAATTTAAAAATAATGTTACACTTGTTCAAGGGGCGGCTCCGGACTGGGCGATCGAACAGGAAAAGGCTGAGGTTTTGTTTTATGGTAACGTGAAAGGGGATAAGTTGATGAACGAAATCATGTATAACAACCGTGATGCCCGTTTTTACGATACGTTTGTGTATGATGGATGTACTTGGTGGAATGAAGATATTCAACTTACTGTAAATGGTAATCTGTGGCGTAAGGTGAATGGTGGATTAGGTCCTCACATGGGATTGACTAATTATTACTGGAAGAAGGGGGTTTACAATGTACAACCTCGTGTGTTGGCAGGTACACCGACTGATTATCACTACGTGGTGACTCGTTACGGACGCGTTTTACTGAATAAGGCTGAAGCTATCTTATGGTTGGCTGGCATGGGTGAAGGTAACTATGCGGATGCGGTCGCTATTTGTAATCAGACCCGTACTGTTCATGGTAAACTGCCTGCTAAACAGGTGAACAGTTTGGAAGAGGCTTGGAAGTTCTATAAGCAGGAACGTCGTTGTGAACTGCCGATGGAGAATGATTATTATTGGACATTGCTGCGTTGGGGTAAACACGGTGGTTATGCCAACAATGGGGTAGCTCCGGGTGGTAAGATTGCCGGATTTACGGAAATACCGACTTATATCGAAATCACGAACGACCGCAAGTCTTTCTATGTCGGCAAAGTTACACATGGTGATAACGATATCCGCGAGTTCCGTGAAGACCGTCGCTATCTGCTTCCTATCCCGCAAGCAGATCGACCGTAACCCGAACTTAGGCCCTCAGAATCCAGGTTGGTAATCGATGATTAATCATTAATACAAATGAAGTATGAAAAAGAATATGATAAAATTGATAAAGAGTAGTCTGTTGTTAATGTTTGCGTTAGTTTGTTCTTCTTGCCTGAAAGGCAATTTGGACGACCTGCCGGCATTTGAGGAAGCAAATATCACGGATGTGAAGTTTGACTTTCGTTATAAAGATGTGACTGATGTATGGATTGATGGTGAACCGGTGGTAAAGGTGGTAACCTTGACGGTCGGTGATAAGGTTATCAATCCGGAAACAGGGACGGTTACTTGTACGGTTACGGTACCTGCTGCCAGTGGTTCTTTTACGGAAGAGATCCGAAATATGGTATCATTGACTAACTTGGTCGGCAAGTTCAATCTTTCTACGGCTGCGGTTATAGCTCCGCAGGACGAGCTCCGACATTAGGTACTCCCGGTGATTTTTCTACTACACGCAGATATGTGGTGACAGCTGCTAATGGTACGAAAAAAGATTGGACGATTCAAGTTACAGCTTTAAATAAGTAACTATATTTGCCCTTAGATCTGAAATCCTGAGGCTGTCCGTGTCTCTATATAGATCGGACAGCCTTTTCTATAATGTACTAATGTAAAATGAAGAAGATGATGAAACTCATTTTTGGTTATTGTGTTTTGTATGTTTGTTCGTTAACCATTCATTTTTTTCCCAGGGAATTTCGAACGAACCTGGCGGAATATCACCGGAGAGAAATACGACTGGACGAAAACGATGCGTCCCGAACAACCTTATATGCATCCGTACCATCAGATGCAAGTAATGAAGATCATGTTGTCTTATCCGGATGAAAAAGGCGATCCAGTTATTTGTTATACTTTCGAGCAGGTCTTGTCTTTGGTTAAACAGATGGATGCTGTAACGAGAGGACTTCCGAAGACATTGTATCTGGTCGGATGGCAATATAACGGGCATGACGATAAGTATCCTGCCTGGTTTGAAGTGAATAATCACTTGAAAAGGGAATGCGATGCTACCGGGCGTGAATCATTGTTGTGGCTGGCGAAAGAAGCGAGGAAATACAATACTTATATTAGCGTCCATGTGAATATGACGGATGCATATGAAGACAGTCCCCTTTGGGAAGAATATCTGTCCAAAGGTTTTATTTCCCGGAATACGGATGGAACACCGATGCAGATTGGAGTTTGGAATAACCGTAAAGCCTATCAGGTCTGTTATAAGAACGAGTGGGAGAGCGGCTATGCAGTAAAGAGGATTGATGCTTTGTTGGAACTATTGCCTTTTATTCAGGAAGCCGGATCGATTATGATAGATGCTTTCTTTGTGCGTGACAATCCTTATGAAAAGATCTCGTGGGCGGAAGAAGAAAACTATCAGCGAAGAATATTCCGGTATTTCAGAAGTAGGGGTATTGATGTCACCCACGAAAGTTTTAACCGCTTGCGGGAAGGAAAGGACCTGTTTATCGGCTTGACTCCCTGGTATCTGTGGTTTGAAGCAACAGAGGACGATTATATGAAATATCCGGCTTACCTTACCACAGGAGGGGCTTCGTATCTCTTTGCCAAACAATTTCCCGACCTGACCAAAGAACAGCTCCAACTGGGTTTCCTGTTCGGTATGAGCGGCCGGGGAGAGGACTGTTTCGGAGAGATAGACAATGGCTCTTTGCCTATAGCCAACTGGATCGATAAATACCGTTACCAGTTTTATACCGGAACACTTCCTTATGTTTACCTGAACCGTTATAAACGGGAAAAGCTGACCGGAAAAGGAGAAAACCGCATGGCTTATTATAACGACAACCTGATCGTATCCCTGAAAGATTCGACGATTACTCACCATAAACAGTTGCTGAGAGATAAAGACGATCTTTTTATGCCGGTCCTGTGGCGTGCCGGCCGTGAATATATGGCTTATTCCGTAAAAGGGTACGAAAGTAAGGTCTGGCAATTGCCTACTGACTGGTCGGATGTGCATAGTGTAGATATTTATAAGATTACTTCTTCCGGTATTTTCTATAAAACCAGTATTGCGTGTGAAGACGGATATATTCGTTTTTCTCTTGAGCCGGATGAAGCGGTCTCTATCTTTCCGTCTACCGGACAATACAAATCTGAATTGTAATACACTTAAATTCTAACTTCATGAAACGTATATTATTTTTTGTACTATTAACCTGGGTTGGATTATCCTGCGGAAAAACATCCTCTCAGGCACCATATCCTTATGGCGTTGCCGAGAGTCCGTGGAATGAAGCCTTAGGTAATCATAGGGCTGTATTGACTGTCGATGAACCGGCGGAAGCTGTTATGCTTTCTTTCGATTGGAGACGTCCGGATAAAGAAGTCGATAACCGTCGTTTTCTGGTCGTGAATGCTGTAACGGGTGATACGATTTCCAATATTAAACGGATAGCGGTCGACAACGAACAATGCAAACTGATTTTTGGTCCGGTTAAAACGAAAGGCACTTACTATTTTTATTATTTGCCTTACCTGGTACAACCCGGATATGGAAATTATAACCGGGGATATTATCCCAAGGAAGATGCTCCCGACCGGCAATGGGTTGAGACTTCTGCTTCGGCTGGTCAGTTACCGGAAGCAAAGATTGTCCGGGTGGAATCGCGTACGGATTTCGATAGTTTTTATCCGATGGAGATTATGCTTCTGCAAAGGAAAAGAATGATTATCGAAAAGCCCATCCCGGACGCTTTCTGGTTTTTCCTGAAGACCGGACTTTCCCGATACGAATGAAATCCCAGGTGCCGTATAAATGGTTTCAGACAAACGACCATTCTACATTCAAGGCTACAGCGATGCCAAACGAATATTATACTTTCCAGTTGGGGGTATGGAATGGTAAGGATGATTTGAAAAGTATCACGTATAAAACGGAAGGTTTGAAAAGTGGTAACCATATAATCCCGGCGAAAGCAATTACCTGCTTCAATCTGGAAGGCGTGAATCCGGTAGGAAAACCCTTTACGAAGATAGTGGGTGTTTCTTCTGATGCTGTTCAGCCACTTTGGTTCGGCATTGATTTGGAAGAGAACCAACCTCCGGCACCTATAAAGGGGTGATTGCTGTTTCTGATGAAACGGGATATTCCGTTCCGGTAAATATAGAACTGAAAGTAAGCGGTAAGCCATTGGCCGACCGGGGAGATAACGAACTTTGGCGTCATAGCCGTTTGCGATGGCTCAATTCTACGCTGGGTATTACGGATAAACCGACAAGCGGCTATACTGATTTGTCTTTGGATGATAATCGTATTTCTTGTCTGGGACGTACTGTCGGTATCGATATGCAGACAGCTTTACCTTCTTCGATCGATTCCTGGGGGCATGAGTTGCTGGCTTCTCCGGTACGCTTTATCATTCAAACGTCTTCGGGTGAAAAGAAGTTGAACGGGACAATTGAGCAAACCGGCTTGTCGGAAGGTAAAGTTTCCGGTAGCTGGAAAGCTGAAGATGACGACCTTGCGTTGACTTGTCATGCAACAATGGAGTTTGACGGTTGGATTAATTACATTTATTCTATAGAACCCAAAAAAGAGTTGCAGGTTAAGGATATCCGTCTGGAAATACCGCTGAAAAGTGAAGCCTCCCCTTATTTTATGGGACTGGGGCTACCGGGGCAGGAAACGCCGGCTACCTATTCGGGCGGTTGGGAGACAAAAGGAAAGACGGTTCATGATTATGCCGTTTCTATTCCTACTTCCAAAAGTACCTCCTGGCTATGGCCTTTCGACAGTTTCTGGTGCGGTTCCGAGAAAGCCGGTATCCATTGTGAATTGCGCGGAGCCAGTTATACCGGACCGCTTTTGAATCTATATCGACCTGCTTATCCCGAAAGCTGGTACAATAACGGTAAAGGCGGTTTCCGTATTCAGCGCAACGGAAGTCGTACACTTGCTACTGCTTACAGTGGAGAACGTACGCTCAACGCCGGAGAGAATCTGACATTCGATTTTGCGTTGCTGATAACTCCTGTCAAAAAACTGAATGCTCACAGTCAGTTTGCCGACCGTTATTACCACAATGGCGGAGCTCCGACACCGACTGAAGAGAATTTAAAAGCCGGCATCAAGATTATCAATGTCCATCATGCTAATGAATTGAATCCGTTCATCAACTATCCGTTTATCACAGCGACCAGGATGAAAGACTTTGTGAACGAATGGCATGGCAAAGGTTGTAAGGTTAAGATTTACTATACTATCCGTGAACTGACGAATGTCGTCCCGGAGATATGGGCGTTGCGCAGTTTGGGGGATGAAATCCTGCAAGGTGGCAGAGGGGGTGGTTTCCCCTGGTGCCGGGAGCATTATGTAACGGATTATACCCCTCAATGGTATCAGCATCTCGATGACCAACATTTGGGGATTGCAGCCGATGCTTCTGTCCTGACAGCTACCGGAGATTCCCGTTGGTACAATTATTATATAGAAGGGTTGGCCTGGATGGTAAAACATGTCGATATCGACGGTCTTTACCTGGATGATGTCGCTTTCGGTCGTGATATGCTGAAACGTATGCGTCATGCGATGGATGATGTGAAGCCGGGGTGCATTATCGACCTGCATTCGAATACCGGGTTCTCGCGTGGTCCGGCCACTCAATATGCGGAGTATTTCCCGTATGTGGATAAAGTTTGGTTCGGTGAAAGTTTCATGTACGATGAGATGTCGCCTGCTAACTGGCTGGTGGAAGTTTCCGGTATTCCGTTCGGCCTGATGGGAGATATGTTGCATGGCGGTGGTAATAAATGGCTGGGTATGCAATATGGCATGACGGTTCGCCAACCTTGGGTGACGGAAGGAGTTTCCTGTGATCCGCGGTATATTTGGCAATTGTGGGATGATTTCGGAATCATGGATGCAAAAATGATCGGTTTCTGGGAAGAAAAGCCGGCAGTAACCTCTTCCGATAAAGAGGTGAAGGTTACGGCCTATGTCAATGAGGGGAAGACTTTATTATCGCTTGGTAATTATTCCGGTGATAAGAAACAGGTGAAATTGACTATCGACTGGAAACAATTGGGTCTGAACCCTTCTTCTGTCCGTATGGTTGCCCCGGCAATTACAGATTTTCAGGAAGCTCGTGAATTTACTCCGGATGAATCGATCCCGGTTGATCCAAAGCGAGGATGGTTGATTATTATTAAATAAAAGGACTTATTATCATGAAAATATTCTATTATATTCTAACAATCTTTTTCTTTTTGTCATGTAGCGATCAGAGGGCACTGGAGCGAATAGAGATTCAGTTGGATAAAGAGACTCTTAATCCGGTGCGTAATCCGGGTGAACGGGGAACGATCCGTATTATCGGTTGTGATTCGAAAGGTAATACATGGGATATTCCATTGTCTGATGTAGCCTTATCCGTTCGCACCGTCAATGCCAGCGGGAATGTCGAGGTTGCTGCTTTGTCCGGTGACCAGTTGATTCCGAAAGATGGCGGATTGGCAGAAGTTACGGCTGTTTATCAGAAAGACGGAACTACTTATTCGGCTAAAAAGAAAGTGGTCGTGACTCCTTATTACCGCGACTATCATCAGACGCTGGTATTGAAACTTTTTATGGGGTATGATGGTGAACTGAATGAACCCGATCCGAATAATGTGATCTTTCAGCATAAAGACCCGTCCCGTCTCTGTACGTTCGCAGAAGCATTGGACGTCGTAAAACGGGTAGATCACCTGACACGCGGTATTCCTAAAATTATTTATCTGGTCGGTTGGCAGCGTGGTGGTCATGATCATCTTTATCCCGACTGGAGCATCGTCAACCCTAAGCTGAAACGCGAAGAAGATGCTACAGCTCTAGAAAGTCTCCGTTGGCTGATCCGTGAAGCACGTGCTTATAATACGACTATCAGTCTGCACATCAATATGGTCGATGCTTTCGAGGAAAGTCCTCTTTGGGATACTTATATCAAAAATGATATTATTGCACGTGATGTCAATGGAAACCTGAAATCCATCTGGGAATATGTCAAAGGACATAGAGCTTATCATCTGAGCTATACGAAAGAGTGGGAGAAAGGCTTCGCCAAAACCCGTGTCGACAACCTGATCGAGATGGTTCCCGAACTAAAGGAAGGCCATACCATTCATATCGACGCTTTTATGGCTTACTGGCAACCGGAAAACCGTCCGTTAAGTCCTTGGCATGCCAAACCGGAGAACGGAGGTATCGATATGTATAAAGAGGTGGAAACACAGCGGAAGATCTTTAAATACTGGCGCGAAAAAGGATTCGATGTTACCGGTGAAGGTATTTTCTGGGCTCATCCGGCAGGTGAAGGTTTTGTCGGCCTGCAACCTATGTCGTGGTGGTTTCCGGCGGATATAAACTTCCAGATGGAAGTCCCCGAACGGTTATCGGCAAGGGGACGGACACATCGGGACGGACAAGGTGATTTTCGTTTCGGTTCCAGTATGCAAGGTGAGGAGATTTTTCAGAAAGACAAGGATAATCTTCCCGGTTTCCTGTCTCAGTTCTGTACGATGACGTTGCCTTGGTATTATCTGAGTCGTCTTGAACGTGTTGCTTTTATCGATGACGCATTGTATTACAGTGATGGTGTTGTAGCCTGTGTGGAAGATGGAAAGAAGATCATCCGCAAAGGCGATTTTATCCTGCGTGAAAACGACAACCTATTTGTCCCCGCTCTTTGGAACGAGAACGAGATCATCGCCTATTCCGCAGAAGGCTACGATAACCGCAGCTGGCGAATGCCGGAAGGTTGGGAGAAGGTCGGTGCCGTAGATGTTTATACCATATCCATGAATGAACCGGCTCTGAAGTCTTCGGCAATACCTGTGGATAATGGATTCCTCAAGCTGGCTTTAAGAAAAGGAGAGGCTGTTTCGATCGTCCCCGCAGGACTGGCACTTCAGTAAAAGAGATGCTTAAAGAATAAAATATGAACATGAAACTATTATTTGTTTGCCTTTGTACCTGTGCCGGCCTTTTGCCGGTACAAGGCAAAGCAGTTGGAAAATTGGTAAACGTGGCCAAGTACGGGGCCATTGCCGATGATGGGAAAGATGACACCAAGGCGTTGCGGAAAGCAGTGGATTATTGCTGTACCCAACCCGGTTGTACTTTATATTTCCCGCCTGGAGTGTACCAGCTAAAAGATGATGATGCCGTGCGTTTGGAGGAAGAGGCGTTGGCCGGAAAGTTTGGAACAAATCCTGAGCTGTTATTTATACGCCATATTATCCTTATTCGAAAGGGCTTGATTTGGGTGGAGCTACAGACTTGACTCTCTCGGCAGAAGGAGCTACCTTGCTGTGTGAGGGGTGGATGGAACCCCTTTGTATAGAAAATTGTACCCGTGTGAAGGTAAAGGGGCTGACAATTGATTATAAGCGAAAACCTTTCTCTTCGGGAGAAATTATCTCCATCCAGCCAGATTATTTTGATGTGCAGTTTACAGATGAAAGAATCATTACAGACGAAATGCCTCTTACCCGTATGACGATTTGGAATAAAGAGAAGAATCGGATGTATCCTGATCCTATCTACTTCCCGAAACGTGAGTTGTTGGGAAACAATCGGGTTCGTTTCCATCATCAAATACCGGCCGGATTGTTGGGGGCGGATGCCGGGGTGTTGCATTCTTTTCATTTCCGGCCGGCTATCTTGATTCACCGGAGTACACAGACGGAATTGGAGGGTGTGACGATCCATTCGCAAGCAGGAATGGGGATTGTCGGTTTCGACAGTAAAGATATTTTGATCAAACGTCTGGCTGTTGTTCCTGCACAGGGATATTATATTCTACGAATACGGATGCTACCCATTTTGCTTGTTGTGAGGGGTTACTTCGTTTTGAAGGGTGCACTTTCCAAGGGCAGGGAGATGATGCTACGAATGTGCATGGTTACTATCAGAGTATTGTTTCGGCATCTGCCAATCAGGCGGAACTGTTGGTGAAAGCTGTAACATATACACATGCACAGGTGGCAGATGTGCCACGTGTTGGTGATGTGATGGAATTGGTGGAGATCAAAACATTGAAGCCGGTTCGTACTTATCAGGTGGTTGCTGTGTCGCATCAAAGGCCGGCCACTTCTTCACAGGTGACTTTTTCAGACAATCTGCCGGCCGACTTTGAGAATTATTATCTGATGAATATCACCAAACTCCCTCGGTTGGAATTTGAGAACTCATTCATAAATAGCCATCTGGCGCGGGGAATATTGGTGAAGACGCGCAGTGTCTTAATCAATAATAATGTTTTCCGTAACGGGACCGGTACGGCAGTCCATGTAGGAGCAGAAGCCTCTTGGCATGAAGGCACGCATGCAAAAGATGTAGTTATCACCAACAACGTTATGATGGGGTGCGGGAACGGAGCCGGTGGGCAAGGAGGGGCATCCGGCATTGCTGTCATCATCGACGCTGATGATACAGGATCGTCTTACCTGCATGACCGGATACGGATAGAGAATAACCTGATCATGGGAGAAGGGAATCCTTGCGGCATTTATATAGGTAATGCGGATCATGTCCTGTTGAAACAAAACCGTGTGTTACAATGCCAAAAGGAATATATGGTTCATAGTGTAAATAATTTATCTGTTGTCAAATAATAGATTATATAAATAGATCATGGAGAAGCGATTACAAATACTTATTTTCTTTTTATTATTTCAATTGAGCTATATCAATGCCTTTAATCATGATTATTCCCATACTTGGGTCACGAAAATGTTGTTGGCTGTGCCGGATAAAAATGGAGGTAGTGATGTACGCTTGACTTTTGAACAGGCCTTGGAAATAATTCGCCAGTCGGATAACCTTTCATTGGGTGTTCCGAAGATTGTTTATCTTGTTGGCTGGCAATATAACGGGCATGATGATAAATATCCGGCTTTTTTTGAAGTGAATGAATATTTGAAACGGGATACCGATGTTTCTGCTCGTGAGAGCCTGCGCTGGCTGATTCGTGAAGCACGGAAATATAATACCACTGTCAGCTTGCATATCAATGTGACCGATGCTTACGATGATAGCCCTTTGTGGCCTGAATACGTAGTGAACGACTTGATCTCGAAGAATGCTGACGGTAGTCTGAAAGTGATCGGCGTATATAACGGACGTAAAGCTTACCAGATCAATTATCGCAATGAGTGGGAGGCCGGTTATACTCAGATGCGTATTGACCGTTTGTTGGATTTGTTGCCTGAATTGCAGGAAAGCGGGACGATCCATGCCGATGCCTGGATTGCGCGTCCTAGCGAAGGACACAACGAAACGGTCATTGTAGAGGCCGAATATCAGAAGAAAGCGGCTGCATATTGGAAGGCCAAAGGATTAGATATCACCAGTGAATGGATGATGGATTACATGGTGGGTATCGTCCCTTACGCTTGGCATTTCAATGGTGCGGTTCAAAATGATTATTTGCGTATCCCAGCCAATGTTTATACAGGTACGGGGCTTAACCCGGATATCCGTAGTAGTGACCATGACCTAGGATTTCTTTTCGGAACTTCCTGCTATGGAGAACCTATCTGGAAAATTGCGGAGAATTACTCATGGCAACCTCTTCTTACGGAAGACTTCATGTTGAAATGTCCGCAATATTTCTACCTTAACAGTTTGGAGCGTCTTTCTGTGGAAGGCGAGGGGAAAAACCGTGTTTCCTTGTTCAGTGGCCAGGTCAGCGTTTCGCTTTCAGATAGCACGGTCCGGCAAAAAGACCGTATCCTGCGTAATAAAAACACTATCTGTATCCCGGTCGTATGGCGCGATGATGAAGGTGTAATTGTCTACAGTCAGGACACGAATGGAAGGACTTCTTTCGATATCCCTTATTTATGGGGCAACTCTAAGTCGGCAACTGTTTATAAGGTAACGGCTGAAGGTTTGCAGGAACCCCGGAAGATCAATATAGCTAATGCAAAAATGGTCATTGATATAATCCGGGGGATACCTTATTATGTAATACCAGAGTGCCCGGTCCATTGAATGTACGGGGCGGATATAAATCGATCTGTTAGAAGCTTTAGCCTAAGGGGGGAGAGGCTTATCACTTTCCCTTCTTTCCTGCTTCTTTCTGCCGCAAAGGCTATCAGATGGCTTTCCAGCGACTCGTCGAGTGGTGTGCTCATCAGGCTGGCATCCTGGCGGCGGATGGCTTCGATCCAGTCGCGGATCATACCGGCATCACCGCCACCGTGGCCTACGCTTCGTAGTTGAGAGCGTCTTCAGCATTGGCATTGTATGTTTTTGAAACACCGGTGGCGAAGTCGGTGTGGGTGAACTCTTCCATGTCGCCGACGATGTCGCCACGCGTCCCCATGATGCGGGTACGGCGGCCCCCATACGATGTGAAAGCCTCTATCGAGAAGTTGACCGTTACGCCGCCTTCAAATTCCATCAGCATCATATAATGATCGGGCTGGTTGTTCTCGCAATGGTAGACGCATTTGCCGTACGGTCCTGTTTTTAGGTTTTCGAGGATGACGTCGCCCTGTTTGTCCGGGTCTTCCGGCAGGTCGAATACGTATAGCCAGGTGCGGTCGCGGTAGTAGATTTTCAGGGCGGAGAAAGGGCAGGTCGCTTCTGCCGGACAGCCGTCGGTACAACGGGCCGGAGCACCTTCGGGGGCGTTTTCCGCCTTAAAATGCGCCAGGTCACCGAAGGCTACCACTTTCTTACAGGGCTTGCCGATGATCCAGTGGAGGATATCCAGGTCGTGACTCGATTTGGCAAGGACCAACGGGCGTACTCGCTTCTGCGTTGCGCCAGCTTCCGCGCACATATGAATGGCTCATGTGTACATGTTCTATCGGTTCGAAATGCTGGATACTGACCAGGTCGCCGATCGCTTTGCTGCTCACCATCTCTTTCAGCATTCCGAAATAAGGCGAGTAACGGAGCACATGCGTCAGGCCGACGATCTTTCCTTTTTCTTTGGCATAGGCTACCAGGCGACGGCATTCTTCGTCTGTCTGTGCGATCGGTTTTTCAAGGAGGATATCATATCCCAGGTCGAGCGCTTTCATACAGGGGGCATAATGCAGATGGTCGGGGGTAGCGATAATGACGGCATCGGCAAACTTGGGACGGCTGAGCATCTCTTCCCAGGTGGCGACTCGGTTTTCTTCGGGTACATGGTATTTGTCGCCATATATGTTGCGGCGCAGTTCCACCAACTCGGCAATGCCGGTGATTTGCAAATCTTCCGGGTGTTCCAGTGAATAATCGCCGTACAATTTTCCTCTTCCGCTGGCTCCCAGCACGATGGCTGTTACAGGAGTGGCCTTTTCTGTGTTCATGATCTAAGATGATTATAAGTAAATATTCCCCAAATATAGGATAAAATCTTTATAAATCGTTCACCTGTTATTCTTTATCGGTCTTCGCCATTAGTTGCAGCCAGAGGAATAAGGCTCCTGGTACCATGATGATCGCGGCAGATGCCAGTAAGGCGATCCTGAGCGAATACATATCGTTCAGCCAGCCGATGAACGGAGCGATGGCGGCAAACATCAGGCGGATGATAAAGTTACGGATGGAAAGGACGGTGGCACGCATCTCCGAAAAGGTCATCTGGTTGATGTATCCTTTTAATATGGGGGTGGCAAAGCCTCTTATGATATAGAAAACGAACAGGATGGCTAGCCCTGCGTAGGTCAGGTTGAAGGCGAGTGCCACGTAACCGCCTGCCACGAATGTCAGGATCAGTATGCCCATCTTTTTGGGATCGAAATAACTGTCCACACGGTCCGAATAAAGAGCGGAGATCCCTACGGTCAGGTTCAGCACCGTCCAGATTACACCGAACCACGAAGTGGGCGTATTCATATACATCAGGTAAGGTTGTACGAACCACGCCATGGTGAGTGTGGCAGCTCCGATAATCCCTGAGAACATAATGTTGTAGCAGAGCCTTTTATTAGTGACCAGCGAGTACCTGATGATCCGTACGATCTCCTGTACAGGGCTTTGCACCTTACTTTTAATATTCAGTTCCTGTAGGGCGAAGGCTGCCGGAATGCCGCTGAATGCGATCAGTGCCTGTGCATAAAACGGATAACGCAGCGAATAAGCCGCCAGCAATCCGCCGAAAATACCGGCAATGGCTTCGGCAAAGTTACCGATCATGGTGATACGTCCTTCGTAACGCAGATAAAGGTTTTCCTTCTTATATTGGACTGTCGTATCGTACAGCAAGGCGGAGTCTGCCCCGTTGACCAGCGTTTGCCCTGTTCCCAATAGTATTTCGGCTATGACAAAGGCGGCGAAGGTGGAGGTGAACGAATAACAGAGATATCCGAAGAAGAAAAGAATACATCCGAGTATGAGGCATTTGCGCCGTCCCCACACGTCAGCCAGATATCCGGAGGGTATCTCAAGTGCCACGGCTGCGATTGAATAAACGCTCTTCAGTATAAATACATCCTGCAATCCCAGTCCATGATCTTCATAGAAAAGCACGATGATTGGCATGACCAGGGTGAACCATTTGGATAGTTTAATAATGTATAGTGCAAGTATGTTTCGTTTCATCTTGTCCGGAAATCTATCTTTAATCGTTGGGCAAAGGTACGTATATTATCACTCTTGCGTCTTACAGGGACGAACCATTTTTCTCCCGGCGGTTTGGAGTAGTCCATGTGAAATGTTAAATACAGGTATGTATACATTCATCTTCTTCGCTTTACGAATACAATGTGTGTTTTACGAATTTATCGTAATATCCTTGCTTCTTTGAAATATTATCCCTTTATTTGCGCTATGTTGTATTAAATTCAAAGGGATTATGAAAAGGATATGTTTATGTGCTGTGGCAGTGATGTTGGTTGTGGGACTGAATGGATGTAAGAATGGAGCAAAGAATGAAGGCCCGTTGCCTGTATTGGATTTTCGTGCGGATATTCCGGACAGGGAGGCCGCTTTGCAGGATTTGGGAAAGGTACGTTATTTCCGTCTGCAAACGCCTGAAAACGTGTTGCTGGGCGACCAGATGAAACTTATTCCCAGCGAAGCCGGGTTGTTCTTTATCGGGTCTTCTACCGGCGACGTGATCGGTTTCAATAAGAAAGGAGAGATGATCAGCCGTTTTAATCGCAAGGGGCAAGGCGGTGAAGAATATGCCCGAATACGCCATATCCTGTATGATGAGAAACGTCAGGAACTCTTTTTAGATGGAATAACCCAGATGCAGGTTTATGGTTTGGACGGGACTTATAAAAGGTCTTTCAGTCTGCCGGATTCTTTACAGATGGATGTAATCGAATCGCTGGATGAGAATGCAATGGTCTTTCTGGATATGAAAGGCGCTCTTTTTGTGAAAGAAGGTGAGACCGCTAAAATAGATGATAACCCGGAAGCAAGTAACCAGCCTTATGTCCTGATGGATAAGGAAACCGGAAAGAAGATCGAACGTCTGCCTATCGTCTCCGACAATCGTTATCGCAGTATGATCGTAACTACCCGCGACGGACGTCCCTTTATTCTGCTGAACCGTATGAGAAACCTACTATCCTGCGGCGACGGAGGATGCCTGATCAGCGAACCGGCTGCCGATACGTTATATCGGTTGTCGCCCGACCGCCAACTGAAACCTGTCTTTACCAAACTGCCGTTATCGACAGAGAAAGATGGAAAGATCGCTTGCGAGATTCGGGCATTGACTCCGAATCAGATGCTTGTCAACGCCGTCTTCCTGAAAGATGAAGGTCAAATGAAACTGCGTGACGAACTCTATTTATATAATGTGGCAGAAAACTCTTTCTCGCATGTCAAGCTGACAAATAAAGACTGGCAGAACGGCGACATGATGAACTTTGTCTTCAATAATAACAAGCTCTATTATACCTTATATCCTTTTACTTTGCTGGAAGCAATGGAAAAGAACGAACTGGGCGGAGACCTGCTGGAGATAACTAAAACATTGGACGAAGACGATAATTTGATCCTTATGGAAGTAAGTCTCGATTGATTTGGCGTTATTATTTATTGTCAGTTAGTAAAAAAGTTATTACTTTGCGACAGTTTTACACTACTAACAATTAAATGATAACAAACTGATACCATGATTTGGAACGAAACTATTGAATGTATGGACCGCGAAGAAATGCGGAAATTACAGAGCATCCGGTTGAAACGGGTTGTCGAACACGTTTATCATAATACTCCTTTCTATCGCAAGAAAATGCAGGAGATGGGTATTACTCCGGATGATATTCAATCAATTGAAGATATTTCCAAGCTGCCGTTTACGGTAAAGCAGGATTTAAGAGATAATTACCCGTTCGGACTGATGGCTGTGCCGATGTCCGAGATTGTTCGTTTGCATGCCTCTTCCGGTACGACCGGAAAACCCATTGTTGTGGGATATACCCGTAAGGACCTGTCGATCTGGTCGGAAGTGGTGGCACGCTGTCTGACAGCTTACGGACTTACGAAGAATGACTCTGTGCAGGTATCTTACGGTTACGGTTTATTTACCGGAGGTCTGGGTGCTCATGCTGGCGTGGAAAATATCGGTGGTACCGTAATTCCGATGAGTAGTGGTAACACGCAAAAACAGATTCAGTTGATGCACGACTTCGGAGCGAAAGGTCTGGCTTGTACGCCTTCCTATGCTCTGTATCTGGCGGAAACGATCCATAACTCGGGCATTCCTTTGGAAGAATTCCAACTAAGGGTAGGAGCGTTCGGCGCGGAACCCTGGACGGAAAATATGCGTAAGGAACTGGAGCAGAAACTGAATATTAAAGCATACGATATCTACGGATTAACAGAAATCTGCGGTCCCGGTGTCGGTGGCGAATGCGAATGCCAGAACGGTACCCACCTGTGGGAAGACCATTTCTTCCCGGAAATCGTCGATCCGGTAACTTTGCAACCTGTGCCTGAAGGTGAACAAGGCGAGTTGGTATTTACTACCCTGACCAAGGAAGGTATGCCGATGATCCGTTACCGTACGCGTGACCTGACGCACCTGATCTATGAAAAGTGCGAATGCGGCCGTACCGCTGTCCGTATGGGACGTATCCTCGGACGTAGCGACGATATGATGATCATCCGTGGTGTCAACGTATTCCCGTCGCAGGTAGAATCCGTATTGCTGGAAATGCCGGAATTCGAACCGCATTACCTGATTGTGGTGGACCGTGTGAACAATACCGATACTTTCCAGATCCAGGTGGAAGTACGACCGGATTATTATTCGGATGAAATGAACAAGATGATCGCGCTGAAAAAGAAGATCGCCGCCCGTATGCAGAGCGTGATCGGCATTCAGCCTGATATAAAGATTGTGGAACCGCGTAGCCTTGAACGCAGTATGGGTAAGGCAAAACACGTGATCGACAATCGTAAGTTAGTTTAAACCCTAAAAATAGTAAAGTGCTATGCTAATTAAACAATTATCAATCTTTCTTGAAAACAAGAAAGGCCGTTTTACGGAAGTGGCAAAGATTTTGGGTGAAGCCGGAGTGAACATGTCAGCCTTTACGGTGGCGGAGAATTCCGATTTTGGTATCCTGCGTCTGATCGTGTCGGACACAGACAAAGCAATTCAGGTACTTCGTGAAAAATTATATGCGGTGAGTGTGGCTGATGTGGTGTGCCTGCATTGCCCCAACCAGCCCGGTGCATTGGCGAAGGCGATGGAGATCATAACTTCGGCAGGTATATTTGTCGAATATATGTATGCTTTCTCGCAAGGAGAGGCAGCCAATGTGATCATCCGCCCCGACAATGTGGAGAAGTGTGCGGAGGTTCTGAAAGCCAACAAACTGGAGCTTATTGCTGCCAGCGATTTATATAAGTTGTAAATATTAACGTTATGCGCTTCGTTATTTTGCAATAAAAAATGTAACTTTGCGCGCTAAAAGTATGTGAATGAAAAAGGTTGTATTTTTATTGATGATGATTACGGTCTTGTTATCCTCCTGTGGGGAATATAACAAGATATTGAAAAGTACGGACTATGAGTTGAAGTATTCGTATGCAAAGAAGTATTTCAATGCAAAGCAATACAACAAGTCTGCTACCCTGCTGGATGAACTGGTTACAATCTTTAAAGGAACTGCTTATGCCGAAGAATCCTTGTACCTGCTGGCTCAGAGCTATTATGGACAAAAAGATTATCAGACGGCTTCGCAATACTTTAATACGTATTACACCACCTATCCGAAAGGCGAGTACACGGAATTGGCCCGCTATTATTCGGGATATGGTTTGTATCTGGACTCTCCCGATCCGCGGTTAGACCAGACGCAGACGTATGAAGCTATTAACCAGTTGCAGCTCTATCTGGAGTATTATCCGCAGAGCGAACGTGCCGCCGAAGCCCAGAAGATCATGTTTGAATTGCAGGAGAAACTGGCTTACAAGGAATTACTGGCTGTAAGATTGTATTATAACCTGGGTACTTACATGCGCGACAATAACTATTTGTCTGCCGTGATCACTGCCGAGAATGCCTTGAAGAACTATCCTTATTCCAAATACAGGGAAGAGTTTATGTTCTATGTTTTGCGTTCGAAGTATGAACAGGCTATTGCCAGTGTGGAAGAAAAGTTGCAGGGTCGTTATCGTGAGGTAGTGGATGAATACTACACTTACATGAACGAATATCCGGAAGGCAAATATGTAAAACAGGCACAGAAGTTCTACGATTATGCCAGCAAGAGAATAACAGATGCGTATTAACGATATTATTTAATCAATAAAGTAAAATGGATTACAGAAAGTCTAACGCCCCTTCGAATACGGTAACCCGTGACATGATGAAGTTGTCAGCCGACACGGGAAATGTATATGAAACAGTAATGATCATCGGAAAACGGGCTAACCAGATTAGTGTTGAAATGAAGCAGGACCTGGAAAAGAAACTTCAGGAGTTTGCTTCTTATAACGATAATCTGGAAGAAGTTTTCGAAAACAGAGAGCAGATCGAGATCTCCCGTTATTATGAAAAGCTTCCGAAGCCGACTCTGATCGCTGCTCAGGAATATGAAGAAGGTAAGGTTTACTATAAGAACCCTGCTAAAGAAAAGAATAACTTTTAACGAGTTGATGGTCGACAAGTAACCGTTGACAGTGAAATGTTCCAAATATAATGGGCAATTGTAATTAATAAAAATGCAATTGTCCATTTTTATTAGCCCATTTCCTATCTCTCTTTAACTGTCACTTGTCAACTGTCAACTGTCAACTTTAAGAATTATGTTACAAAGAATACAAACAGTTTACTTGCTTATTATCGTGGCCTTAATGGTCGCAACATTGTTTTTACCTCTTGCCATGTTGCAGGCGGGAGACCAGTTTTACTCTTTTGATGCAACAGGCGTAAGCACGATCGCTGCTGAACCGGAACTCGTTTATCCGACTTGGGGACTTTTTGCTTTGACGGCAGTAATCTCCATCCTGTCATTGATAACGATCTTCTTATTTAAGAAGAGGATGTTGCAGATCCGTCTTTGTATCTTTAACGGGATTCTGATGTTGGGTTTCTATGCCCTGTTCGGCTTCTTTGTATGGATTTTGAAAGATCAGCTGGCTGGTGCAGCGCTGAGTGTGAAGATTGCCCTTTCTTTCCCGATAATTGCATTGATCCTGGATTATCTGGCTATCCGTAACATCGGTGCGGATGAAGCATTGGTTCGTTCGCTCGACCGGTTGAGATAAGTTCAGATACTGTCTGAGACAGATAAAAAAAGCGCATTCATGTATTGATCATGGATGCGCTTTTTTATTGACGTATTCCGTATTTTAGCGTGATTGAATCCAAATATGTACTAACTCTATCTGTATAGCTTGTATTATATTTTATTTATCAAAAAACGAAAATTCTTTAGACGATATTGGATATCGAATGATTATCATATCGTTTTTTTTGTTGTGTGAAATAAATAAAAATTTGCCTATGATTAAAAAAAGAGAACACAACGACTGAAAAGGGATAATCCCCCTTAAGATCTAAATTAGAGAGAAAAAGAATTATCTAGGAAAAAACTTAAAGAAAATGACATTTAACATGAAGAGAGAGAATTTCCGGGGAATGAAAAACTGGAGCGTGACCTTTGCCCTTCTTTTTTTATTCTCTGCCGCCCCATCAAAAGCGGACACAGGAAAAGGCTTGGTAGCCTTAAATCCTATTATAGAAAAAGATGCTGGTACACTAGGTGTCCAACAAAATGAACGTACAATAAAAGGTTCAGTAAAGGATGAAAATGGTGAATCTGTTATTGGAGCTTCTATTCAGGTGAAAGGAACTTCTATCGGGACAATTACTGATGTAAATGGTGATTTCCACTTGTCTGTACCAACAAATGCTGTATTGAAAATCAGTTATATTGGTTATGTAACTCAGGAAATCCCTGTTGATAAAGAAAATCTTTTTAGAATTACTTTAAAAGAGGATACACAAACATTGGATGAGGTTGTCATTGTTGGTTTCGGAACACAGAAAAAAGTAAATCTCACAGGTTCGGTATCTGTAGTTGATTCCAAAAAACTCCAATCCCGACCGGTTGCTACTATTTCAGAAGCTTTACAAGGTTTGGTTCCCGGTATGAACTTCTCCTATGGTAGTACAGGTGGTGCAGAAATTAATCAAAATATGAAGATTAATATTCGTGGTGCTGGCACGATCGGAGAAGGATCAAAATCAGATCCTCTAGTCCTTATTGATGGTATGGAAGGTGATATGAACGTATTGAATCCGAATGATATCGAAACTATCTCCATATTGAAAGATGCTGCAGCCTCTTCCATATACGGTTCTCGCGCTCCTTTTGGTGTTGTTTTGATTACGACTAAAAAAGGAAAAGCCGGTAGGATTAGTATCAATTATAATAATAACCTTCGCTGGACTCATGCAATTAATATGCCGCATGTTGCTGACTCTTATACATTTGCTCAGTATTTTAATCGTGCGGCAGCTGCTGATGGTCAAAATCCAACATTTAACGAAGAGACAATGCAGCGTATTATAGGGTATCAAAATGGTTCATTTACAGACACGACAGTACCTAATACGAATGATCCGAATACATGGAACTGGATAGGAAATAGTAACAATGACTGGTATGATCTTCTTTTTGGTAATACAGCATTTTCACAAGAGCATTCGTTGAGTGCAAATGGTGGAACAGAAAAAATTCAGTATTATCTTTCTGGTAATTTTATGGATGAGAATGGTTTAATGAGTTATCGCCCGGATAATGTGAAACGATATACGATGACAGCTAAGATTAATGCAGAGCTTTTCCCTTGGTTACATGTAAATTACAGTACTAAATTTATGCGGAAAGATTATGAGAAAACCTCTTATATGGGTAATCAGTTATATCATGAATTAACGAAACGTTGGCCGACAGAACCGGTATTAGATCCGAATGGATATATTCTGAATGATCAGATATCAGGTCTTGTTCATAGTGGTTCCGATAATACACAGACAGATTGGTTGTATCAGCAATTCCAGATCGTGTTGGAGCCGATAAAGAATTGGAAAATATTTGGAGAAATAAATTATAAGACCATTGATGAGTTTTGGCATAAGCATACGTATAAACTACCTAAATGGAATGTTGACGGAAGCATGTTCTATAAGGGAGGCTTCGATGTGACTTCTGCAGAGGAATCAGCAGGGCGTACTAATTTTTTTAATCCGAATGTTTATTCAGAATATATGAAGGCATTTAAGGGAGGCCATACAATGAAGGCAATGGTGGGTTTCCAAGCTGAATTGAATAAATATCGTAAGTTAGGTGCAAAAAAGAATGATTTGATTACGGACAATGTTCCTAACATATCTCAGGCTACCGGGCAAGAGAAAATTACAGATTCGAAGTTGGAACATTGGGCTACGGCTGGTTTCTTTGGTCGTCTGAATTATGATTATAAAGAACGATATTTGTTGGAAGTAAATCTCCGTTATGACGGAACTTCACGTTTTATTCAGGATAAAAGATGGAATTTATTCCCATCTTTTTCTCTTGGGTGGAATATTGCCCGTGAAGAGTTTATGCAACCTTATGAACATATTGTAAATACGTTTAAAGTACGTGGATCATGGGGGGAGTTGGGTAATCAGAACACAGAATCTCTTTATCCATATATTCAAACAATGAAATTTGCAGCAGCCGATAAGGATGGTAAATGGCTTATCAATAATCAGCTTCCGAATACCTCAAATGCTCCGGATTTAATTTCTGTATTGCTTGGCTGGGAAACGATGCGCTCATGGGATATAGGTTTGGATATGGGATTCCTTCAGAATCGTTTGAATGTTAGTTTTGATTGGTTTGAAAGGAAAACAGTAAATATGGTAGGTCCGGCTCCTGAGCTTCCGGTAATTTTGGGAACAAAGGTTCCGAAGACGAATAATGCCGACTTAATGTCTCGGGGATTCGATTTGGATATATCCTGGAGAGATCAGATTAGAGACTTGCAGTATGGTGTTCATTTTATTCTTTCTGATGACCGTCAGAAAATATTGAAATACCCGAATGAAACAGGTTCTTTGAATACTTGGCGTGCTGGTCAGTATATGGGTGAAATTTGGGGATATGAAACGATAGGTATAGCAAAAACAGATCAAGAAATGAATGATCATTTGGCTACTTTGCCTAACGGAGGTCAGAATGAACAAGGTAGTAAATGGGCAGCCGGCGATATTATGTATAAAGACCTGGACGGTAATGGAGTGATTCATGAAGGAAAAACGATTACAGATCCGGGGGACTTTAAAATAATAGGAAATAACACACCGCGTTTTAAATTTGGTCTTGATCTGGATGCTGCTTGGAAGGGTATTGATGTTAGACTATTTTTACAGGGAGTTGCTAAAAGAGATTATTGGTTGGATGGCAATATGATGTTTGGTGCCAGTGGCGGAAAATGGGGATCGACTGTATTTACAGAACATATGGATTTCTTTCGTCCGGAAGGAGACGAATGGGGGACTAATCTGGATGGTTATTTTCCACGTCCGAACTTTGCTGGCGATAAAAACCAGAAGAAGCAGACGCGTTATCTTCAAAATGCAGCTTATTGTCGCTTGAAGAATTTGCAGATTGGTTATACGATCCCTGCTTACCTGACAAAAAGAATCGGTATACAAAATCTCAGAATATTTTTCTCGGCAGATAACTTGTTAACTATAACTTCATTACCTAATAGTTACGATCCTGAAACCTTAGGGACGGGATACGGGGCTGATAATGGTGCGACAAGTACGGCTAAAACATATCCGCTTTCACGGACTTATTCAACAGGATTTAGTGTTAATTTTTAAATGAAGTGACAATGAAAACATGGAATAAATATATAGTTATTTTGTTCGGAGGATTCATCGGACTGACATCATGCAATGACTTCTTAGAAATGAAACCGCTTGATAAAGTGACACCAGATGACTTCTTTTGGACGGAATCTGATCTAGCATCGTATGCTGTTAAGCATTATGAGTTCACAACTCATGATGGGTATAATATAGGTATATGGAAGGAAGATAATAATACAGATAATCAGGCTACTTCTTCTTTCGATAACCAATGGGCACCGGGTGAACTAAAGGTAAAGGAATCATACAATAAAAGAGAAGATGATCCTTGGAATTTTGATGTTATAAGGGAACTGAATTATTTTCTTGAAATTGTACTTCCTCGCTATGAAGCAGGTGAAATTACAGGCGTTGAAGAAAATATCAGACATTATATTGGAGAGATTTATTTTGAACGTGCCTGGAAATATTTTAGTAAATTGAAGACGTATGGTGATTTCCCGATTGTGAAGAATACCTTACCTGATGAGAAAGAGGCCTTGATTGAAGCAAGTAAGCGGCAGCCTCGTAATGAAGTTGCAAAATTTATTCTTAGTGACCTGGATCAGGCGATTTCATATTTAAGTAATACACCTCCTGGAGGAAAGAACAGGATAACCCGGAATGCAGCACTGTTGGTTAAGTCCAGAGTTGCTTTATTTGAAGCCAGTTGGTTGACTTATCATAAAGGGACGAGCCTTGTTCCGGGTGGACCCGGTTGGCCGGGTAAAGACTTCTCTGGGAATCTTGATGCCGATATCGCTTATTTCGTGTCTGAATGTAAAAAGGCGGCTGCAGAAATAGCAGATCTTGGCTTACTAGCTGTTAATCAGTCAGGAGAAAGAAAGATGGGAAATCCTTATTATGCGCAATTCTGTCTGGAAGATATGGAGGGTTGTCCTGAAATTTTGTTATGGAAGAAATATAATAATACTGATTTCAATATTTATCATTTTGCTACGTCGTATCTGCCAAGCGGTGGAAATTCGGGATTTACCCGTCAGTTTGTAGAAACATTTCTAATGAATAACGGACTGCCAATTTATGCTTCCGGTTCAGGATATAAAGGAGATACTTCTGTTGATAATGTAAGAGAAGGTAGAGAATCTCGTTTGGATTTATTTATGATGAAACCGATGGAAGTCATGGATACAAAAGTTGGTTTGAAATGGGGGGGAGATAACGGTGCTCCTGGAATTTTGAATTTGGCAGAAAATAGAGCTGTTACAGGATATGGATTACGTAAAGGTTTAAGTGATAACTATTATAAAGGTGGACAGACGAGTATAGAAGGTTGTCCTGTATTCCGTGCAGCGGAGGCTTATCTGAATTATATTGAAGCTTCCTGTATTGAAAATAATGGTACGAGTATTGATTCTAAGGTACAGGGATACTGGACTGCAATTCGTGACAGGGCTAATCTGCCAGATTATAAAATAACACTTGATGCTACGGATTTGGGTAAAGAATCAGATTGGGGTGTATACTCTGCAGGACAGCAGGTAAGTAAATTATTATACTGTATTCGCCGTGAACGTCGTTGCGAGTTACTGGAAGAAGGTTTTCGTATGACTGATTTGAAACGTTGGAGAGCACTTGATCAGGTACGAAATTATCAAGTAGAAGGTGTAAATTTATGGGAATCAGAGTTGAAGGATGCTTATAAAGATGAAACAAGCGGAAAGAATTTATTGATCCCGCAAGGACAGGAGAATCCCAATGTCTCTAATTACACAGAGAGTGGTAAATACTTGAGGCCATATCAGATCGTGAAAACTAATAATATTATGTTCAACGGATATAACTGGTGTGAAGCACATTATTTGACACCTATTGCTTTGACACATTTCAGAATTTCGGCAACGAACCCGGATGATCTGTCCACTTCTGTAATTTATCAGAATCCTGGATGGCCGTTAACACCTTCCGGTCCATCTAAATAGTATGATATAAAAGCTGAGTATTAGATCTATTATACTATGAATTTTATTATTATAATTATTTCATAGGTATTAGTACGCATCGTTGATGTGGGAAGGTTTCCTCCTCTGTGAAGAGGGGGAACCTTTAATGTACTATATAATTGAATTTTATTATTTTACCATAAAATAGTTCCTATGTTTAAAATCGGAAAAGACGGATAGCACGAGATAGCACTACAAAAGCTATACCATTTTAGTTAACTTTGTATTGTATCAAATTCATTATTAACTAATAACGATATAGCTTATGAAAACAGTACGAAGTAACGAA
>NZ_QSDP01000065.1:0-34613 GCF_003463685.1 Parabacteroides sp. AM58-2XD | reverse complement strand
AAACGAAAAAACTCGTTAGAGATGTAAATTCCTTTTAAACGAATTGCAAAAGTCATATACCTAAAGGGGTTTGTTAAATATTGTATTCAACGATCTTCTATAACACTAATTTGACAGAACACACAAGTTACCAAAAGGGCTATAATAAAATCTTTTTATTCAAAAGAAAAGCAATATTTCCTCATTTTGTCAAATTCTATAAATTCACTTCAAAAGTTCGTGTTGTCATCTTATCATTTCACGCAATATTCCACTTTAACACATTGCATTAAAGGATAAAACAGATGTTTTCCAAATATTTACTATCTTTGGAGATGAGTAAAAATTGTATTCTTAGAAATACAATTGCCACAATGAACTCTTAAATCAAATAAAAAGAAAATACATATGATTGAATCCCAAAACGTCGATAAAGCCGGTACTACTATCGGCAATATTCTGACCGACAGGTTGATTATACGGTTAGCAAACCCGGATGATGCGGAAAAAATATACGCTTACCGCTCTGATACTGTTGAAAACCAATATCAAGGCTGGTTCCCCGAATCTGTGGAGGAAGTTCGTAATTATATAACCAATATGCCGGCGACTATAGATATAGCCGACGTATGCTTTCAATTTGCCATTCTTACCAAGAATGAAAACCGTCTGATCGGAGATTTGGGAATAATCTTCACAGGACACGAAAGAATGCAGGTAGAGGTCGGTTGTACGTTGAATAAAACTTTTCAAGGCAAAGGATATGCCACCGAAGCATTAACGGCAATGGTAAACTATTTTTTCACAACCCTAAAGAAACATCGTATTGTAGCATCTATTGATCCAAGAAACACCGCCTCTATCCGACTTATCGAACGACTGGGATTCAGAAAAGAAGCTCATTTCAAAGAAAGTTATTTCCTTCGTGATGAATGGGTAGACGATATAATTTATGCCATGCTCAATAAGGATTGGGGTAATTGAGTAGGGGGAGCTAAATAAATATCCACATATTGTATTTCTAAACAAATTTGTTTATTTTTGTAGTGATATGAAAGATCAATTAGAAATATTGAAAGGTGTTCACCCTGGCTTATTTTTAAGCAGGGAGTTACGAAATCGTCAATTAAGAAGTGGTGCATTTGCAGAGTCCATAGGAGTTCATCCTCAAACGTTAAGTGCCATCATTAAGGGACGAAGAAATATGAACATACCTTTGTCTCTAAAGATCGAGAGATCACTCCATTTAGACGAAGGATTACTAATGACTTTACAAGTTTATTATGATATTGAATTGGAAAAGAAGAAAGAAGCTCAATCATATCATCCTGATCTTTCTATATATCGTAAGATCTTGTTTTGGGATACAGACTTTGATAAATTAGATTGGAACACCAATAAACGGTATATCATTAATCGTATTTTTGAACGGGGAAATGAAAAAGAAATACTTGAAACAATTCGTTTCTATGGTAAAGACACAATCCTGTCGTTGCTGGACTTAAATAATAAGTATGCAGTTAATCTAAAATCTAACATTCAAAAATATCTGAATTATGCCAACTAAACTCAAATATCAAACAGTAACGCCATTACTAAAAAAGGTATTGACACAATTAATGTCTAATGACCTTTTTCACCCCTTCCAGCTTGTAGGTGGAACATCATTGAGTTTACAGTTAGGACACCGTATCTCTGATGATATAGATTTATTTACTGATTACGAGTATGATTCTATTGATTTTAGGGTTATTCAAGACTGGCTAAGAACTCAGTTTGCATACTGTAACGGAGATTGTGGTGAAATTGTTGGTTTCGGATGTTCCTATATAATAGGTGACTCTGTTGACGATTCTGTCAAACTCGATCTATTTTATACAGATCCTTTTATTCGTCCTGCAAAAGTCATTGATAATATACGTCTAACGTCTTTTGAGGATATTATAGCCATGAAGCTAGATGTCATCGGACATGGTGGACGAAAAAAAGACTTTTGGGATATTCACGAATTACATAATACGTATTCGATAACTGAAATGTTAAACTTATATGTAGAACGTTTTCCTTACAATCATACGAAAGAAGAAATTATTCAAGGTTTCACTAATTTTGATATTGCAGATTCCGACCCCAATCCCAAATGCTTAAAAAAGAAGAACTGGCAACTGATAAAATTAGATTTCATTGATTGGCTAAAACAAACCTAACAACCTGCATAAAACAAAAAATCCCTCTAAGAACATCTTAGAAGGATTTTGCATTTTGTGCGGCTGAAGGGACTCGAACCCCCACGCCGTGAAGCACCAGATCCTAAGTCTGGCGTGGCTACCAATTACACCACAGCCGCATTTGGTTTGCGGTGCAAAGGTAAATCTTTTTTATTAATCTGCAAGTATTTCGGGAGAGATTTTATTTATATCAGGCTCTGACAGTTCTGAGCCGGACAAAAGGCGTGAGATAGCAGCTTCTATAATAGTGTCTTTTCCTTTCTGCATATCTTCTTTGGTCATAGCCACTTCCTGATCCGGGTCAATGCCAAACTCTGTATGTTTCTTATCTGCATCAAGGATCGGGCAAGCGGAAAAACGGACACTCCACCCTATGGGTAACTCCGTTGTAAAAGGGAAACCGCTACCACCTCCGGTGCGGTCACCCATAATCGTTACGTGGGGTAATAAACGCATCGTACTCACAAAATTATTCGTGGCACTATAACAATGACGGTTCGTCAAAACGATAACCGGTTTCTGCCAGCGAAGCCGATCGGACGGAGAAAGATATAAAGGATAAGGGGTGGAAAAGTCATTATGCCCATTCCCTTTTTTATACATGACATAGCCGGTCAATATCTTTTCTTCCAGGAAACGCTGGGTGATCCGGTCCGAATTTGACATCGCACCTCCCCCGTTATTTCGTACGTCAAAGATGATACCTTTACAGTCTTTGAAATGCAGGAACATATTATCCAGATTACTTTCGCCTACCCCACTGGAGAAATTACCATAGTAAACATAACCCACCTGGTTATCAGACAGACATTTATATTTTAATCCACCGGCAATTTTATAATCTGTCCCCAGATAATTCTTCTGTATGTCCGAATCGAAATTAGCCGGATAATCCTCATACCAGGCCCAGTAACGGGCCACATCGAATGAAGAGAACAGATTCGTATGCCCGTCCTTCAGTTCCGCCAACATTTTACCCAATACATCAAACAGATCGTACTGGCTCATCTGATCGTTGATCTGAAGGCTGTAACGGTCATGTACCTCATCCCAATCGATATTTTTAAATTCGAAGAAACAGTAATTCTCATCCAGAATCCGCCAAAGCGCCTCAAAGTTATCCCTGGGAGACGGATTATACTTATCCGCCTTCTCACAAGCAGAAAGAAGGATAGCAGCCAGGAATAAACAATATAGGATACGTAATTTCATTTCACTTTCAATAGTAGGCACTGCTGTACTTATGCTTCTGTTTCAGGCGCTTCCCTCCAAAGGAATAAAATTCCTTCACCAGGCCGATCATAAAGGAATTAGATAAAACATGCGTCTTAATCCCGCTCACATCTGTCCGGTACATGCTGTTCAGATAGCCGACCCTCACCGTAAAATTTGCTATCGGAAAGTCGAAGGTAAAATAATTCCTCATGGCGAACTTATTATGAAGCGAACTGAACTTTATCACGCCGCTACGGTCTCCCTGGCTGAGATAATAATAAGGTTGACCTTTATGGATGGCAAACAGGGCACCGACAAACGGTATTTCCATCTGGTAACGGAAAGTCACCGGATAATTTCCAAACTTAAAACCATAAATCCCCATTGCCGAGAAGTTCAAATCCAGATCAGCCTTGCCCGAAGCCGGATTGTTCGTGTTACGAGTATTATAAATAAAACCACCCGACAAACGACCCGAAAGGCCTGTCAGAACTTTCAGATTCGGCAACAGGTTGGTAAAGCGGTAATGATATCCAAGCGAATAGTCTACAAAACCCACATAATCGGTTGCCACGTCTGCAGCATTCCGGGTAGATGCAAACTCGACATTAAGAAACTGCTGGCGCGATACCTTATAATCCGCCAGCCGGACAATCTTCATCCGTTCATTCTGTATCCGTACACCCCATCCCGTATATTTCGTTTCTATCCCGGGAGTCAGGTAGGTATCCATTACATTGTAACCGCCTATTCCTATCATCGTCGCCTCATTGACCGATCGCGGAATTTCATCTTCCACATTTTTGTCTGTCTGGGCCGCAAGCGGAAACACCAGACAAAAAGACAAAATCATCAGAGAGGCCAACGTCTTCATAGGCTATTCATCAAACAGCTTCATCTGCCCGGTTATTTCGTCTATAATATCCGAATCACTCTCTGTTTGCCCGGTATCGTCATTATCCGGATTACCTTCTCCACTCGTATCTCCCGGCTGTTCCGCAGGGGCGAAGCGGGTTGGTTCAAGCTCGTTGACTGTTTCCACCTCAAAGGTAGAGATACGTTTGCCTTTCGCTTTGAAGCCTTTCACTGCGATAAACTCTTCCGCATCCAGTACAAGAGGCTCGCGGAAAGCGTCATGACCACCGAATACCACCTCAATACGAGGATAAACCTCATCGGTAAGCAACATCAGGCGACTCTTCGGATTCTCACCCAGGAAGTTCTGTTTCTTGCTACCGGCTTCCAACACGAAACGTTTCAGATACGGATATTTCTGGTCGGCATCATATAAAGCGGCCGTCCAGACTTTATTCGAGTTGAATTTCTCTATAATCTGTATATTGTCGTCGTAGTGATTGCTCAGATCAAAGTTCGTCGTATAGAAATCGCCGTTGCGTAAAACTACCAGGATCAGGTCATCGCTCTGGAATTCACCCAGTTCGTCACCGCGACCGTCATAGTTCAGGCGCAGCACGTCCCAGTCGAACCAAACCTGGCGTCCTCCCAACGTAGAACTACCCTTCTGTTTCAGGCTGATCTTATGCACATCCGCCTTTGTCAGGATATTTCCCATCGAGCCACGTCCCTTAATGGCGATCTCGCTGAAATCCTTTTCAAACACAAGCAGTTTCTGGCGGGGTTTCGGTTTAAGGATCACTTTAACCGTTTCAGCTTCCCCATTGGGGTTCGCACTGAAATATAATACTCGCGAGCCCTCCGTTCCTTTCGTCACGTCATATTCCTTATCACGTGTCACACCGGTGACGGCAAAGCGTTTGATGTAGTTATAGCCGACTTTTCCATCGCGGTAAATAACATTGTAAATAGTGCGGGTATCGTTACGTTTGAATACATTCACATACAAAACATCTTTCCCGACAAACATCTTATCGCTGACCTTCACTATCTTATAAGTTCCGTTACGATAGAACAGGATGATATCGTCTATATCCGAACAGTTACAAACATATTCATCTTTCTTGAGGCTCATTCCCATGAAACCTTCCGCACGGTTGATATAGAGCTTTTCGTTTGCTTCCACCACCTTCGTTGCTTCGATCGTGTCGAAGTTGCGGACTTCAGTCATACGCGGATAATTCTTGCCATATTTTTCCTTCAACATGGTAAACCAGTTGATCGTATAGTCTACGATATTATCCAGATGATGATTGATACGCTCGATCTCTTCGCGAATCTGGGCAATCAATGCATTGCTCTTTTCCGAGTTGAATTTAAGGATACGTCCCATCTTGATCTCCATCAGCTTGAGGATATCTTCACGGGTTACTTCACGGATAAAATCAGGCTTGAACGGAGTCAGGCGCAGGTCGATATGAGCCACGGCCTCATCCATATCCTTCGAGTTTTCAAACTCTGCATCCTTATAAATACGTTCTTCAATAAATATCTTTTCGAGGGAAGCGAAGAAGAGTGTTTCTTCCTGCTCGGCTTTCTGTATCTGTAATTCAGTACGCAACAGATGCAGCGTATCGTCTGTCGAATGGCGCAACACGTCGCTCACTTTGAGGAAGTGAGGTTTGTTGTCCATGATCACACAACAGTTAGGCGAAATGCTGATCTCACAATCTGTAAAAGCATACAAGGCATCGATCGTTTTGTCTGACGATACGCCCGGAGCCAGATGCACCAGGATTTCTACATCTTTCGCCGTATTGTCATCGACTTTCCGGATCTTGATCTTTCCCTTGTCGTTTGCTTTCAAGATGGATTCGATCACGGAAGAGGTCGTTCTTCCGTATGGAATTTCGCTGATAACCAATGTCTTGTTATCCAGCTTGGTTATTTTAGCACGGACTTTTACCGAACCGCCGCGCTCACCGTCATTATATTTAGAGACATCGACATAACCTCCTGTCTGAAAATCAGGATATAAAGCGAAGTCTTCCCCCTTCAGGTAAGCTATCGAAGCATCCAGTAACTCGTTAAAATTATGAGGAAGTATTTTAGAAGAAAGACCGACAGCAATACCTTCCACTCCCTGGGCCAGCAGCAAAGGGAATTTCACCGGCAAAGTAACCGGTTCTTTATTACGCCCATCATAAGATAGCTGCCAAAGGGTAGTCTTCGGATTAAAGACTGTTTCAAGAGCAAATTTGGAAAGACGTGCTTCGATATAACGGGGAGCAGCGGCACCGTCACCGGTAAGGATATTCCCCCAGTTTCCCTGGCAATCGATCAGCAAGTCTTTCTGTCCTAACTGTACCAGCGCATCCCCAATAGAAGCATCTCCATGAGGGTGAAACTGCATGGTATGCCCCACGATATTGGCGACCTTATTATACCGTCCGTCATCCAAACGCCTCATCGAGTGCAAGATACGACGCTGCACCGGTTTCAGACCGTCATTGATATGCGGCACTGCACGTTCCAGGATCACGTACGAAGCATAATCCAAAAACCAATCCTGGTACATCCCCGACAGATGATAGGATATACGTCCTTCACCCTTCCCGGGTATTTTATATTCCGAATGTGTAGTAGAATCAGATTGCCCACCATTTCCTGTGAGTCTGTATTTGTCTGTTCTATTTCCTCGTTCTTGTTTTCTTCTGTGAAATCTTCAATATCCTCTGGTTTCATATACTTATATGGTGCTCTATCTTCTTTTTCAGCCTCTGCCGGAAAGTAAATTCCAGCGTGTAAATATACGAAATATTGGCGAGATAATAAAAAAGCATTATTGTTTCGGTGAGATATCTGAATTCTCCCTATATTTGTCTCCTCAAAAATTTAGCGTAATGCTCACACTCGATAAGATTTATCAGGCATCTTTTGCCCTGAAAACGGTTATCCGTCGCACCGACCTGATCAGTGCGCCCAACATCAATCCGGATTCTCATATCTATCTGAAACCGGAAAACTTACAGATTACTGGATCATTCAAAGTCCGCGGTGCCTGCTTCAAAATCGCCCAACTGACAGAAGAAGAGAAGGCCAAAGGCGTCGTAGCCTGTTCTGCCGGTAATCATGCACAGGGTGTCGCCCTGGCTGCCACCACCCATGGCATCAAGTCACTGATCTGCCTGCCGGACAATGCACCGATCTCCAAGATCGAGGCAACCAAATGGTACGGTGCCGATGTCTGCCTGGTTGAAGGCGTGTACGACGACGCTTACCAGAAAGCCCTGAAGCTGAGAGATGAAAAAGGATATACGTTTGTCCATCCTTTTGATGACGAAGACGTTATTGCCGGACAAGGGACTATCGGACTGGAATTGTTGGAACAGTTACCCGACCTGGATGCCGTAATCGTTCCGATAGGCGGAGGGGGACTTATCTCCGGCGTCGCCTTTGCAATCAAACATCTGAATCCGAATGTAAAAATATACGGCGTACAGGCCAGTGGTGCACCAAGCATGCTGAACTCCATCGAGCACAATAAAATCGAACGGATGGGATTCGTCCGTACCATTGCCGACGGTATAGCCGTAAAAGAACCGGGTGAACATACATTTGAATATTGTAAAAAGTATGTGGATGAAATCGTTACAGTCAACGACGATGAGATTTCAACCGCTATCCTGGCCCTGATCGAACAGCACAAATTAATCGCCGAGGGAGCAGGTGCAGTAGCCGTAGCGGCAGCCATGTTCAATAAAGTTCCCATAAAAGGTAAAAAAGCGATCTGCCTGGTATCGGGAGGAAATATCGACGTAACGATCCTGTCTCGCGTTATCGGACGCGGTTTGCAGAAATCCGGCCGGTCTTACACCATGACGATCGAACTGGTCGACAAGCCCGGACAGTTACAGCATGTTTCTGAAATTATTGCCCGTACCGGAGCCAATGTGGTATCCGTCCATCACGAACGAGTTAGTCATACCGCCGACATCAACGGCTGCTATCTACGTCTGGAAATGGAAACACGCAACCAGGAACATATCGACCAGATACAATATACGCTGACAGCAGCGGGGTATAAGATTATTCCGGGATAATAATTATCCTCAATCAGTAGCATGCCTGTGGTAAAGTAATAGCATAATAGTGTCAGCCATCCTAACACTATTATGCTATTACTTTCAGTACTACTGTATCAATGGTGTGAAACCTTTGCTTCCTTTCCCATCTTTACTACGAGCTTTCCTCCTTTCAAGACATCTTCCTGTGATATTTTAAAATTATTCACCGGCTTTCCGTTCAAAGTTACCGACTGAATGTATTTATTTTCCTTGGATGCACCGGGAGCTTCGATCACAAAAGTTTTTCCCCGACCATACTTACCGTCCAGGCGAATCGTTATTTTCGGATAACGGGGGGATGCCAGTTCATAGAAAGGCTTTTCCGAACAACCTCCCTCCATCTGGAACAGGCCAATGGCACTCATAACAAACCAACTACTCATTTGCCCCAGATCCTCATCACCCGGATAAGCGTCATAAGGGGTAGTCCCGTAATACTGTTCCTGTATAGCCCGTATCCATTTCTGTGTCAGATGGGGAACGCCTGCCCAGTTAAAAAGATAGGCCACTTCCATAGAGGTCTCATTCCCATGATTGATTGGGAATGCAGAGAAATTATCTCCTGCCGCATTAAAGTTGGCATGAGCAGACTGCTCCATCGCTTTATCCAATCGATCAACAAAACGTTCCTTACCAACCTCACGAATTAACTTCTCCGGGTTATGAGGGACAAACCAAGAATAGTTGAAAGCATTCCCTTCCGTAAATCCGGGAGTATGATACGGGTCGAAAGGTTCCACCCATTTTCCATGTTCATCTTTCGGACGGATAAAACCGGACTCGGCATCAAACAGGTTATACCAGCTGTCAGACCGTTTGTCGAAGAAATGAAAATCGTCTTTCTTTCCCAGTATTTTAGCCATTTGCCCCAGACACCAGTCATCGTAAGCATATTCCATCGTATTGGAAACGGTACCTTTTCCTGCCGGAATATATCCGTATTCCATATAGGGAACTAAATTCTCAACACCAACAGTTCCACCGCCTCGTATTTCTGAGGAGGTGTCGTCATCATCTTTTTCAAACCATCATACGCGATATTCAGGTCAAAGTCACGTATACCACTTTGCCAGGCTCCCAGAATCTGAGAGATCGGATGCATGGCAACCATAACACCGGTATGTTCGATTCCGGCAGGGTCCGTATTGAACCATCCGCTATTCTGATATAACTGAATAGCCGAACGAGCCCATTGGCTGGATATTTCAGGGGTAATCAAGTTAAACAACTGCTGGTTATTCCAAAATGTATTCCAGTATTCACCACTGACAATACAATCATCCGGTTTCTCCAACTGCCTGATCCGCTCGTCTTCATCTACAAAACGACCATCCGCATCGCTCCAAGTTGCTTTAGCTGCCAGGGCACGATAAAGATTCGTATAGAATTTTTTCTTTTGCAGGTAATCATCTGTTTCAATCGCTATCCTGCCCAGATATTCGTCCCAGACAGAACGAGCGTTATCCACGACTTTCTCAAAATCCCAGCCAAACGGATCAGCCAGTTCCTGTTTCAGGTTATTCCGTGCCCCAGCCATATCAACCAGAGAAACACCCGAGCGGACAAGAATCTCTTCATTCTCCTTCGTCTTATAATTTAGGAAAATACCGACATCACCTTTGCCGTCTATCTGCGTGATATTCTGTTTTATTTCAGCAGGAGTCTCAAACTCGTGATTCCTATTCCATCCAGGGATATAACCGGTTACCGGTTTAACACCTTCGTTCACCCATCCCCCCATCGAGTCAAAAGGCTTACTAAATTGAGGACAAAATATAACGTATAACTCTGCTCCAACGTATAACCGGTAAATGCATTGTAATAAGTCGCATATCCTTCTATCTCAGTATCATTCACTTTCGTGATATGCGCATTCACCAGATTATGCGGATACTCGTTGGGAGTAAACATATCGATCAGAATCCGGGCATCTTCCCTGGCCGGAAAAATATACCGTTGCAGGGCTGCACGACGCGTTGCCGTAATCTCCGCCTTAATCTTTGTGTCGGTCATATAAACGGAATATCTGCCTATTTCAGCTTTTTCGGAAGCCTTATCGATACGCGAACGATAACCTTCATCGGGAAAATCCTCCCGTCCGGGATTTACTTTCAGTTCCCCACAGGTAGGCTGCATCAGGAATCCGGTCATGGTCCAGTCGCTGAAATGATTGAAGCCCATGATATTTTCAATCGTATATTCATATCCGGCTTTCCATATCTCATCCTGGTTATCAGGGGCGATCTGCACCATACTCAACGGGAGACTCGGTCCGGGTTTAAACATCCAACGTGAATTACCGGTACCCATCAGCAGGTCGACATCATCCGAATAAGAATGAAGAGGCTGCCGGCTACGGGTAATTTCTCCTTTATAAACAATCTCCTTGCCATCCTGAATCGTGAACTGCAAAGTTTCCTGTTTGTCATTGGTCTTAGCAGCAGGCATCCATATCTCCTGGATACTCTCGCCCGTTTCAATCACACGCGAAACCGGCTGGCATCCCTCTATCCGGAACGTCAGTTCCCGGGAATGGTCAAACTGGTTCATATCCACCAGGACCGGTTGCATACGTTCCCCGTTTTCTTTCCGGTATTCGAACGGAGCTGCTTTGACAGAACGTATCAGGGAAGAAGAGGCTTTCCCCAGCCGGATGCCGGCCGGTGCTTCCAAACGGATACAATCAAAAATCGCCCAGGTTCCTTTAATTGTTCCCAACTGGATTTTATTCATCCCGGCAGTAAGCCACGCAGCAGGAAACTGTATTTTTATTTCTTTCGCCTTTCCGGTCTCCTTATTCGTAAGTAACTCTCCTGAGTTTTCTCCGTTCAACTCCTCCTCAAACCGGTTACCGTTTATCTCTACCCGTATCTTCACAGGATGGCTGTTATGCGCCCCGGTAAAGAAAAAAGTCAGGAAACATTCTCCCTGCGCAGAGACCTTATCCAGATTAAAAAACACAGCAGGGAAATGGCGGGGATGGAACCCGGCCCAATATCCGCCGCCAGCCCAGCTATCCAGTGGTCCCGGCAAAACATAAGGCCAATGCTTACCGGCCGACGAATAACCGACATAAAAAGATTTCTCCCCTCCGAAATTAGCCAAAAAACTATTATAGTTATCGGGATACAAAGCAAACTCGGCAGCTGAATTATCCTGCTTGCCTATTTCAAAAAGGACCTTATTCCCGGCATATAATCCGGAAGACGATAAAAACAAGAATAGAAATAAGAATAAATGTTTCATTTCGATCATTAGAATTACAATCTGAATAACTAAAAAAACTGTTTTGAATTTATCTTTTGTTCTATTCTTTCTATTAAGGAAACCAAACAGTAAATTCAAAACAGTTTCTAAATTACAAAATAAAAGTAACCTTCACTACTGAAAAATAGCAAATAGTTGCCTATTTGATGGATTATTATTGTTTTTTACTTCCAATAAATCAGTATCCCGGATTTTGTTTTATTTTTCCCTGAGATTCATCTATGATATTTTGTGGAATAGGGAATAATTCCATATGTGGTTGTGCTGATGTATAGCCTTCTTCATGAGCCGTAGAAATCAGTTTTCCATGACGTATCAAATCCCTGCGACGATGTCCTTCACAAAATAACTCTCTCCCTCTCTCATCTAAAATGAAATCACGGAATGCATCTTTGCTAGCTGTGGCTACTGCTGGTATTGAATTAGGTAAGCCTACCCGGACACGAACCTGCTCCACATAAGAAATAGCTTCCTGTGTAGGTCCATTTTGTTCATTGATAGCTTCGGCTAATTCCAGTAACACATCCGAATAACGATGAACCACCACATCATTGCCTGAATATTCGGTTGTCTGTTTCGGATCTTCAGGATATTTGAAAGGAAGAGCTCCCTTTTCAAGATATTGATAATTATCACGAGTCGCTAACACTGAATCCGTAGCCCCTTCCGGCAAATATTTAAACTCTCCAACCAAAGAATTCAAGCGATCATCCCCCTTTTCATATTTATCATAAAAACACCAGGGAGTGTTATGAACATACCAACGTTGTATTTTATCGTTTTTCAGGGGATATCCCGGAGGTGCAATGTGCGTCATCCACATATTTCCTTCCCCCCCTTCTGAAAGACAAGGTATAGCCCATATGATTTCATTATTTTTAGCATTTTCAACAGAGAAAACGGAAGAATAACTTGGCTGTAAGCTATATCCCAGCTTCAAAATCTCTCGACAAGTGGCTTCTGCTTCCTGCCAACGCTTTTCTTGCATATACAACTTCACCAATATGGCATAAGCTGCTCCTTTAGTAAAGCGTCCCCAATCGTTTGATGCGTAAGTCGAAGGCAATACTGAAGCCGCACTTTTCAGGTCATTCTCTATCAACCTAACGAATTCTTCTTTGGGAAGGCGTTCCAGGATCACTTCATTCTCCGGATTACGTAATATTTCCGGGTCCATTACAACTCCCGCCGTTCCATAAAAATCATATAACATAAACATATACTGGCCACGAGCACACTGTACTTCCGCTATCAGCTCCTGTTTACGGGTTTCATTCATCGGAGTACGTTGCAGATCATCCATCAAAAGAGTTACCCTGCTGACATGTTTTATAAAGTTAGTATAATGTTTCGTCACGTTCCCCTCCGTAGAGGACCATAAGAAACGTTCCACCACCTCCAGGTCGTTCCGCTGTAATCCCATTTCGTCTGTAACCAGATTGGATTCCATAAAATAACTGGCGACATGGGCACTGAATATACTACCGCCCCATCCTGCTACAAACGGATTATATATAGCCGTAACAGCGGCCCGTGCATCATCTTCATTCTGAAAATAATTTTCCGGAATAATCTTGTCATTCACTACAGGATCCAAATCCAAACAAGAGGTCAGCCCCAAAGTACAAACAGCCAACAATGATATTGTATTTTTAAAATAAGTCTTCATAATCTATATTTATCAGAAAGTTATATCAACGCCAAATGAAACAGTCAATTGAGTCGGATAAGCTGCCATGCTATCCATTTCAGGGTCTACACCGCTATACTTCGTAATAACGAACGGATTCTGTACATCCCCGTAAACACGAAGATTCTGTATGACCTTATCCAGATTCTTGATTTTAGGCAACGTATATCCCAACGTAATATTCTTACAACGAAGGAAATTCGCATTTTCCAACCAGAAATCAGAACTCCGGTCGTACGGATTCATGATGCTGGAAGGATATTTGCCAGTCGGATTATCATGCGTCCAACGATCCTTTACAGCAACAGCCATGTTCACTCCATTTTTCAAGAACCAAGAACGTTTCAAATACCAGTCATAAGCTGGATTTTCCAATTGTCTGCCGAAATAACCATAGAAGAATATATTCAGGTCAAAACCTTTATATGCAAATGTATTACCAAAACCCAAATAAAATTTAGATGTTTTCGTTCCCAGGTAAATGATATCGGCATCATCCAGTTTACCGTCCGGCCCTTCCTTCAGGTTTCCGTTTTCATCACGTCCATTCAAGTCTTTATATTTAATCATACCCGGTTTAGCATTAGGCATATGGGGTAATTTACAAGTACCATCCGGATTCATGTCTTCCGGCTGTACCAAACCGTCGGATATATACAGATAATAGGGATTCAACATATCTTTCTCGCTTTCATAGATCGCTTTCTTCCATTGAGGATTTCTTTCCAGCCAACGGTCACGATACAAAGAAAAGACAACATCAGTCGACCAAGTAAACTCACCGATCAAATTACGGGTATTGATTCCCAATTCGAAGCCTTTACTACCTTTCGCTCCGATATTGGCCATCACTTTGCTTATCGGATTATATTGCATCAATACTTTTTCATCCAACAAATCATCCACACGGCGAGTAAAGAACTCCATAGAACCGGTAATTCGATTCTGGAAAAAGCCGAAATCAAGACCGACATTCAATTCCGTAGTTGTTTCCCACTTCAAATTCGGATTTGCCAACTGGCTTTGTGCTACACCTACAGATTGCTGGTCGCCGAAATTATAATTATAACCCGTCGAATACAGAGCCAATGCATTATTTCCGATATTAGAGTTACCAGTCTGTCCTAGACTGACACGCCATTTCAAATCGGAAATAAGATCCTGTTCCTGCATGAATTGTTCATTGACCATACGCCATGCCAAAGCCACAGACGGGAAATAACCCCACTTATGATTCTCTGCAAACTTTGAAGAAGCATCACCACGCATAGTGGCAGAGATCAGATAACGATCGGCATAATTATAATTTACACGAGCAAAAACAGACCCTAATACCTCTTCACTACCATACGAGCCGACAGACGGTTTCGTATTTTCACCGGCTGCCAGGTTATTCCATTTAAAAGCATCCGTGATAAAACGGCTATTACCCGCATTAAAACCATTGGAAGAAAAATGTTGATAAGAATAACCGGCCATTGCAGAGAAATTATGTACCTCATTGAATGTCTTCGCATAAGAAGCAGTCAGATCAAACAACTTGCTTGAACGGTTAGAATACGATTTAGATGCTTCACCTCCAGCTTTCTGGCCATATAATGTGGTTTTAGGCACATACGTATTACGTTCGCCTTTTTCTTGTTGGAAACCGGCATTCATTTTTAAATCCAATCCTTCAAACGGTGTAAGAATCAAATAGAAATTTCCTAATAATTGATTAATCGTACTTTCATCAGTCATATCCAACAGAGATACAGCATTTGCCAAATAAGGCTGGTCCGGATCTAACGTATAATTACCTTCTTCATCATAAATAGGAATAGAGGGATTAGCATTCATAGCAGCCCTGATAACTCCGGCATTTTCATTTCCTCCATCTCCCAACGGCACATTATCGCTCTTTACCTGGCTGGCATTGAAGTTAATGCCTGTTTTAATATATTTCCCTAATTTCTGATCAAAGTTGGCTCGACCTGAATAACGCTGAATGCCATTATTCTTAACTACTCCCTGATGATCATAATAATTTCCGGAAATATAATAAGATGTCTTATCCGTCCCTCCGGTCAAAGACAAATTATGCTGTGTGATGACACCGTTTCTTTCCACTGCTCCCAACCAGTCTGTTGTCTGAGCATTGGCTATCTGATCCGCTGAATATTTCGGACTAAAAGGTGCTACTGTTGACGGATCCGTGTTTCCATAAGGGCCAATCTTATTATCAGACAAATAGTCTTCATAAAGAACCCGGTTTGTTTCTGTCATGAATCCTTGAGCATCAAGCATATCTATCTGTTTGACTCTTTTCTGAAAAGAAACAGAACCGGAATATTCTACTTTTGGTTTTTCACCTTCTTTACCGCGTTTAGTCGTGATCAATACAACGCCATTAGCAGCCCGAGCTCCATAGATAGCTGTCGCAGAAGCATCTTTCAGAATTCCAATAGAAGCGATATCCGCCGGATTGAGATTATTCAAAGGTGACTTATTGCCGGAACTATATCTGTTACCACTTCCGGCTCCATATTCTCTGTCGAGATAGGAAAACCGTCAATCACATAGAGAGGACCGCTATTTCCTGCACCGCCGGACGCATTGCCACGAATCTGCATCCAAACACCGCCACCGGGCTGTGCGCTTTGTAACGACACTTGCATACCGGCAGCCTTTCCGGTCAACATCTGTCCCAAAGACATATTGCCTGCCTGAGGCAAATCCTCAGCCTTTACCTGCGTGATCGCACCGGTCAGATTACTTTTTTTGACGCTACCATAACCGATTACCACTACTTCTTCGAGGCTTTTTGTATCCTCTTTCATTGTTACATTGATAATTGTTTTATCTTTTACAGGGATCTCCTGTGTCAGGTAGCCTATATAAGAAATTGAGAGTACAGCGTTAGATGGTACATCCAACGTGTAGTTGCCATCCAAATCTGTTGTTGTTCCATTAACCGTTCCTTTAACAAGGATGTTGACCCCAATAATCGGTTCCCCGTTTGAATCGGTTATTACTCCGGATACTTTTTTCATCTGTTGGGGTTCTGACAGAGCCTTTGAATTGCCTACACTTCGTAAAGAAATATAATTATTGGCAAATTCATAGGAAATACCCAAATTCTTCAATGCATTGTCCAAAACCTCAGAAATCGTCTTGTTCTTTGCATTCACTTTTACCATCAGGTTCAAATCAATATCATTCTCGCCATAAATGAAAAGGTAGTTTGTCTGTTTCTCTATTTCTGTGATCAGTTTATCCAAAGAAACTGTCTTTTCGTTGATTGTAACCCGCACATTCTGGGAGTTGGAGGTCGTTGCATGGGAACAGAATACGGCAACGAGAACTAAAAAGATGGATAATCTCATAATACGAATAAAATGCTTTATTCCAATATCTTTGCATACGTTGAATAATAGCAATAAGTTTTTTTTCATAACTTTGCTTCTAATTTAAAGTTTATACTGTTTTTATCAGAGTTCAAAAAAGAAATAGTATTACTTTCAGGGACAGATGTACCACCATCTGTCCCTTTTTACTATTCCTCAGGAATAATTTTTCTTATCTCATAGGCTATATGTGTTTTTAATGGTGAAACATATTAATAAATCTCTATCCGGTTATCATTCTCATGAATTCTGAATTTGAATTTATGTACTCCCTGGAGAGCTTTCAATATATATTCAATTTCATCACTCTGACGAAACTTACCTGAAACTTTACGATCCAGATTCGTAGCCCGGTTTAATTCAAATTTTACATTATACCATAAAGAAAGGTAATTCAATATCTCAGAAAACGGAACACCTGCAAATCTAAATATTCCATTCTTAAGATATTCCTCATTGTCAAAGACGTGAGATATTTTGACAAGGCAATTATTTTCCAAATAAGCTTTTTCATTGGGCTTAAGTATCATACTATCATCCTGATTTTCCCTGTTGTAGACATGTACTGAGCCTTCAACCAAATCCGTTTCAAACCGGGGAGATTCCGAATAGGCAAAAACATTGAATTTTGTACCCAACACTTTAACATCATATTTCTGTGTCTTGACAATAAACGGTCTTTGGGGATCTTTACAGACAGAAAAATACCCCTCCCCATCTAGTTCTATAATACGATTATCCTTATTAAACTCATTGGGTACAATAACTTTTGTCCGTGGGCTAAGCCACACCTTTGTTCCATCCGCCAATGTTATGTGAACACGTTGACCGGCCGGAACATCCACCTGTGTATAGAAAGATTGTCCTGACCCTGTTCCATACTTCGTCATCAACCAGGTTCCAGCTACAGCTAAAAGAATCACTGAAGCATATCTCAACATATTAAAAATAAGATTCCGGTATTTCTTCCTGTTTACTTTTTCATACAACTCATGCATCTTTCGAGAACTCCATTCCTCATCTCCTCTCTGAGAGGCCATAGATGACAAGGCAGTCAGTACCTGTAACCGGGCATATTCCTGCCTGCTCTTCTCACTGGCATTGATTTGGTCAAAGAGTTTGTCTTTTTCAGTAACAGTTGTTTCGTCTGTCAGGTATTTATATAGTTGTTCTTCCATAAAAAAGAATGAGTTGTTTTAACTTATAACGAAATAAATAAAAAACCCCCCTACATGAAAATTGAAAAAAATGAACTCGGTGAGATAAATACTAGATAATAAATATAAATAAGGGAAGATAATCCTTCAGCTCAACTCTCAGTTTCCGGATCGCGGTCGTCATTTGATTCTCGACTGTTTTTGTAGATATATTCAGCTTTTCAGCAATCTCCCTGTTTTTCAGGCCTTCCATCCGACTGAGGATAAAGACCTCGCGACATTTCTCCGGCAAAGAGTTTATCGCATTATTCAATATAATTTCTATATCTTCATTTGAAAGCGCGTTTTCGTCAAATTGCTGTAAAGCATATATCTTAAGTTGTATCTCCTTATCGAAAACAGTTTTGAATTCTTCTTTCCTGCGCTCAAGAAGTTTTTGCTGCCTTAACTGGTCTATACATTTGTTTTTTACCAACGTAAACAGGAAGGCGTTCAAGTTTGTCAATGTATTCAGTAGCTCCTGGTGTTCCCATAGATAAATAAAAATGTCTTGTATAATATTTTCTGCATCTTCTGTAGACAAAACGAACTCACGGGCAAAACGTACCAACTTTGGAAAGTATATAGAATATACTCTCGAAAAGTCAGACTTCTTATCATTTTGTATATGTAAGTTTACTATATCCATTTGAAGATTTTCCGGTAATACAGGTAAAAATATAGAATTATTCCATTAATAATCTATTTTAACGTATTATTTTAAAAAAGATAGAAATAGATATTGTATTAAAAAAATATTATTCCAAATCAGAAAACTAGCAGAATGAACAAGAATCAGCCTATCTTTGTTTCTTTGGAAAACATATACATTTCAAGACGTGAAAATATTAATAGTATGCACAGGCAATAGTTGCCGCAGCCAGATGGCACAAGGATGGTTACAGTCTTTCGATAAAAATCTGAATGTTTGTTCAGCCGGGACAGAGCCTGCCAAAGAAGTAAATCCGTTGGCAATCAAGACAATGAAGTCCTCAGGGATCGACATCAGTCATCACACGCCCAAATCGATCCATGAATATCTGAACGAACCCTGGGACTATGTTATTACCGTTTGCGGTGAAGCAAACGAAAATTGCCCGGTCTTCAATGGGAAAGTAAGGCAGCGCCTGCATATCGGCTTTTATGATCCTTCAAGAGCCCAGGGGACTCCCGAATTCATTGAAAGTGAATTTCGCCGGATATGCAATCAGATCAAGACCAAGATGTATGATTTCTATACCGACGAAATACTCAATGGTGATGGCGGGCCAACCTGTACCTGCGGGGCGAACAGGTTTTGCAGATGTAACTGATACGAACAGGAATAACAGCCGGCAAGCTACCAGACAATCATTTATTTGCCGGCATTCATTACTCCCGAATCATTATCCTGGTTATATATCTTCTTCCCGTTACTCTGGTATTTACGACCGAACCGGAAATTCCAGGCAAGAGTCAGGAAAAAGGCATGAGAGCTTTCATTGATATAATTCTCCTTGTACGAGGAAACATACTTATTCCAGTTTTCATAAATCCGTTTATAGTTATTGGCAAAAGGATTGATCATACCGGCTCCAACTGAGAACTGTTTATAATTATACCGGACCATCAGCATATGAAGATTCTCTCCGCTCGACATTTTCTCTCCCCAGAAACTATTCCGGCGGTTGTAAATACTGAACATAGCCGTCAAATGTTTATACTGCCCCATTATCTCTGCACGATAATACCAGTTCGTATAGGTATGCCGGTAATCTTTCCCATCACTCCAGTAACGGTTCACGCCTCCGCTAAGAGAAAATTGCAGAATATTCCATAACATACCGGCCCGCAGGTTCAACTCGCCATTCAAGGACTGAAAACCCTCCTGATTTTCATAAGTATGAATAAACATGCCATTCTCAATAAAAGTAGATTCCATTATCGCTTTCGGAGCATTCCGATAACGGGAAGACAAGCCGACAGAGACTTTCCCCTTCCGGTATTCCATATACAAATCAGCCTGGTAACGGTTGTACGGATTCAGATCCGGATTTCCCCGCTGTATCTGCATCGAATCAATCAGCTGCTCGACAGCACTCAACTCCGACAGTGCCGGCGGATTGTTCGCCAGGCTGCCATTCAGGCGCGCATAGAAATTATCAGAGAAAGCATAACGGAAAGAAAAACGAGGCCAGAACGTATAGGTCTGATAACCATCTTCCCCTTCCTGTTTCAGCCATGAACGGGTAACGCCCACACCCAACGAATAATTGAGCTTTTGCCATTTGCCCTGAAACTCGGTATATAAATAGGTATCCAACTGTTTCATCTCCGTTTTATATGTCACATTTCCATCATAGGTATTCTCCGAAAAGGCTTGTGAATGTTTCAGTCCTGCACTTAACCGGCCTTTTTCAAAGCCCTTTTCATAAATACCTTCACCAATCACGGAATATTTATTCCCTTTTACACCGGAGTAGATACCGGTCAGCAACAGATCGTTCTGCTTTTCCTGATAAGTACGCCTGGAGTCGGTGTAGATATATGTTCCGACCAGGTTGAGCGCCAGAAACTGTTTATGCTTCAGGTTCTGCTGATAATATAAATCAACATACGGACGATGTGTGTATGTGTTATTGTTGTCCCGCATATCCGTTACATGGTCCGGATACTCAACGTTATACAACTCACTTCTGTAATCCGTATGCGGTTGCAGATACCCCCAGTAACCCAGCTTTGCATTCAGCAGGTATTTATCCGGTTCTTGATAATTATAGGTGAAAGAACCGCCATGATTCAGTTCCTGAAAATGTCCGGACTGCCCTTTTTCATACCGGTGCAAAGAGGAACCATCTTCAAAGAGGAAAGATTCTTCGTTCGTGCGCCAACATTTGTAAAAGTCACGCGGACTGGCATAATAACTCAGGCCAAACTCCGATTTCTTATGATTCAGTTTGGCTGATATTTCATCATTATGGAATACTACATGCGGGGAATTCATCATATCCAGGCTGACGGAGCCACCTGTTTCGTACCGGCGGGTGATATAATTCAATACGGCTTCGGCATCTCCGTAACGCAGGCCGGGATTCTCCAGATATTCAATACGTATGATATCATTCGGCTGCAATGCAGAAATATCTTTTGCATCCACCTTCGCTCCATTCAGACAAAGCTGTACGGAGCCGCCACCGGAAACACTGATATCCCTTGTCATCGGATTCACCTGAATGCGCGGTAACATCAGGGCCTGAAGCAAATTCACCCCATTTGTAGAGGCTGCCAGCTGTTGTTTATTGGGAAATACGATCTTACGATCCGCCCGGTTGACAATATTGGCGGCTGTAACTGTCACCTCATCGAGTTGTTCCGTAGCTTCATTCAATGTTAGCTTTCCCAAATCAACTGACTTGGAAAGGCCATTCAGATCGGTTATATTATCTGTATACCCAATAGCGGAAATAATCAGACGATAACTACCTGTTCCTATTTTTTCCAACTGAAAACGTCCCTTCGTATCAGTCGATACACCTGTGACAAAAGTTGAATCGAGCGTTTGCAACACGACATTGGCAAATTCAACAGAGGCATCCGTGCTTCCATCTGTCACCATTCCGGAGATCTTTATCTTTTGCGCATAACATAGACTGACTGACAGAACAGCACCTAAAATAAATAGATATATTCTTTTCATATAACATAGAATTTGAGTGATTATCTGAAGGCAAAGGTAGAGCCTCCGCAGTAGACAACCTTAAATTCCATGTGGACAAAGAATACCGGATACCTGTACAATTATGCACAGTTAAACACCTAATAAACAAGCAAATAACAGAGTCTGTATTTTTCAAGTGGACAAATCACCCCATCAAAATCCCCACAGATAGACATCGGCCGGTTGATCCTTCCCGATCAACTCGTTTTTCCCCTGATTAATCCGCTCCTTTATACGCTGTTTCCGTTTGGTGACAGAAGAGGGAGCAATACTATACAACCGGGCAATAGCCGAAGTGGACAGTTGTAATTTAATCAGGCAGCAGCACTGGATATCTTCTTCCGTCAGCAACGGGAAAGAAGCGCGAAGCCGCCGGGTGTAACTATTAAATATCTTATCTATCAATTTATAAACGGCAGGCCAGTCTATATCCGACAGATTACGGACTTCTCCTTTGTACAAACGTTCCAACTCTTTATATTGCAAGATAACCTGAAGAGACAATTGTTTCGTGCTGGTTGTAAGCGCTTGGTTTTGTATGACCATCCGCTCATACGAATCCATTTCAACATTTTTTTCCGGGATATTCTGAGCATATCGGGTCATTTCCTGTTGCAGCTGCTTCTTTTCCCGGTTCAATAGCTCATTCTCCTGACGGATCCGTTCAATTTCAGAAAGCCGGTCGTTCAATTGCTGTTCGACTATTTCTTCCTGCTCTGACTGGCGGGCTGACAATTGTTCGATCGCCTCCTCATTTTGCCGGATCAGCTGTTCCTTTTCGCTTAATGCAATCTGGTGCAGTCGCATCTGTTCTTTCATCTGCCGGATAAAACGTTCCTTCTTCAATAATTTACGTTGGTATAAATAAGCCAGGAAGAAAATCAGGCAAGCGGCTGCCGACAGGATATAAAGAGCCAGGCGGTGGTTCCGGTCTTTTTGAATCTTCAGATTCAGATTTCTCCGTTCCAGTTGGTTCTGCACAAACAACCGCTCTTTTTCTATTGCCACATTCCTTCTTTCCACCGATGCCACCTTTTCACAAAAATCATAGACAGCAATGATATTCAGAGCATTATTCTTCTTTACATCATAAACACTACGAAGCAGTTTCTCCACATAAAAAAAAGAGGTACGATATCCGTTCCCGTAATAATCCCGGGGGATTAAATCGCAACAATGTTCCAATTGTTTCAGGTAAACCTCCGCAGAATCCAATTTCCCCAGATTTAACCAAAGACATACATAAGTAGCAGTCTTTACAATACTATCATGCAGATGTTTCGGAGGATATTCCTGATCTAACTTCCTCATCAGCGGCAAAGCCTTTTCACTCTGGTGAAAAGCATTCAAACCGTCTATATAATTACGGAGAATCGAACTTTTATCAGCCTGCAGCTCTTCCGCCAGTTTAAGTGCCTGTATCATACAATGCTCCATTGAGTCCGGTTCCTGCCGGGAAGCGTAATAACAACCGAGACCATACAAACAGTACATCATCTGCAACGAATCTACAGCATAATAATCGAATATAATGTGCTTAACGTCTTCAGGTACCAGAGAAAGATTCCCCGGAAGCAGATCATGATAACCCAAAGTCGAAGCAAGTTCCACCAGCAAAGTGGTATCTTTATTGTTTGCTGCAATCTGTATTCCTTTTGAAATAAACTCTTTAGCCTCTTCCCTTTTATCTCCCGAATAGTTCACCTGCATAGCAGCTAACATATATGCTTCTGTCAGACGAGGGGATTGTTGTTGCTCATAACAACGAAGTGTATAATGAATCAGCGAATCATTCACCATATTCCGTCCCTGTCGTTGATGCAGCCGGGTGATCCACCAGCCATATTCCGCCCGAGGCTATCCGAGAGTTCGGACGGAATGACCTGCTCTTCCAGTATCATCGCCAGGCTGTCCGGATTTTCCCGCAGCAGACGTTCAGCCAGACCTTCATCCGGAAAGAAAGCCTCCTGCCGTCCCCACTGACAGGAAGGTAAAAGGACAGTAAAGAACAAGATCAGACAGCAGATGTATTTCATACGAGCGTTATTATAAAGGCTACAAAGATAATGATAATACCCCGGCAAAAGAAGCCTGTGAATAAAGTCTGACCGGTTTACCTCAAAAATATCATTATAATTATTTCATAATAAGCATATTATAACTACATTTATACTATTGTAGCGAAAGTTACAGTAATATTGACTACACCATCTTTCACTCCGAAAGATTTACTGGCTTTTTATACAGTAACCGGAGGTGTTGCACGGTATATAGAACTATTAATCAGGAGCAAAGCTTTTATAAAAGAGAAAATACTGAATACAGAAGCGCAGTAGAAATATCACATGTAAGGATTGATTAAAACCCTTACACAATTACGAGACACAAAAGTAATACGATAACATCGTAATTCATTAAAAAGTCGTATATTGCACCCCGTAGCAACAATACAAACATCAATACGGCAAAACGATGAAGAATAAATTTCAAACATGGACGGCGGTAACCATGATAACGGTCCTGTTCGCCTGCGACAATAAGTCCGGACAAATAAATTATTTAGAAGAAACCCCGGTAGTAGCAACACGCACACTAATTGACGGGGAAGAGATGATTGAGTTGGATCCTGCGCTGCTGAAAGATACGATGGTAATTCCGCTAAGTTACTTTACGGAAGAACTTCAGATCATCAAACTCGACGGGAAAGACGAAGCACTGACAGGCGCTCCCTATGCGTATGTTTCAGATAATTATATTATGACGGGAATGTCGGGAAATACACCTTTCAAGCTTTTCGACAGACAAGGTAACTATTTGGCGAATGTCGGGAGCATCGGACAGGGACCCGGAGAGTATCGGTCGGTATATGCCGCAAAGATCGACGAGGCAAGCCAACGCATCTACATGTTGCCCTTTTTCGGCAGTCAACTGTTGGCATACGATTTCGAAGGAAAGGCCTGCCCCTCCATCCCGTTGGCACATGAAAGGGTAGTTGGAAAATTCGCTTTGCGCGGTGATACGTTGCTGGTACTCGCCTCACCACAACCCAAAAACTTCACCTCATGCGTCTGGACGCAGGATTTGGCTGGAAACCTAATTCACGAGTTTCCTACCAAACGGTTAGACTTCGACTTCCGGGGTGTGACGGTCGTTTCAAACCAAAATGAAGATAAGCATGTAGATCTAGCTTCTGGCTACCGAATGCCCGGCTGGATTCGCTTTACGAAGTAAATCTGGAAAAAGGCAAGCTGATCCCCCGCTTCACTGCCCATTTCAAGGGTGATGCGCTGAAACCACATATGTATGGCGAACTTCCCGGCTATTTCGTAGGGGAAGCCATGGGCCAATGGTGGCAGTCGACCGAAGATAAAGACGGGAATATTCAGCAAAGATTGGCAGGTGACGCTCCGGCCTACTATATCGTAGATAAGCAAACATTGAAGGGAGCCTTCTATGCAATAGAAAACGATTTTCTCGGTGGAGAACGTTTGGAGAATCCCCTTGCATTGGAAGATGGCTGCTACACAACTTGCCTAGATCCCGGTGAACTGTCAGATCAGCTAGAAAAAGCCCTTCGATCCGACCGCCTTTCTGAACAGCTACGGAAACACCTTACCAAAGTGCAAGCAGACATCACAGAAAATGATAACAACTATATCCTTTACGCCAAGCTGAAACAGCGGTAAGTCTGCTCCCGGTAGTGTGTAGGCATTCGGCCAACGAACAAATACACGAAGGAAAGGAAAAAATCATTCTCATGAATGGCTTATATCATATACTTTTCTTTATCTTTGCAAAGATATGAAATACCATTTTTTCATAGTCTGCTTTTTAGCCGGAATAAATCTGTTATTCTCCTGTTCGCCAAACGTATCTTATCCCGAAGCAATGCAAAAGGCCATACGTTGTATCGAGCAAAATCCGGATAGTGCCCTTACATATCTTTCTTCGCTCGACTCCGTCATCCGGTACGAGCCAGAAGAGACAGAAATGTACCACGGATTACTTACAACTAAAGCTAAAGACAAAATGTATATTATACATAAGTCCGATTCGCTGATGAGAAAAATAGTTCATTTTTACGACTCCTTTGGCGATAAAGAAAAATTAATGGAAGCTTATTATTATTTAGGCTCCATTTACCGGGATATAAAAGACATACCACAGGCGATAACAGCTTTTCAACAGGCAGTTGATGCAGGAAGGAATAGCCAGCAATATCTTATTTTAGCTCAGATTCATACACAGATGGGGACTTTATTTGCCTATCAGTCATTGTATGAGGATGCCTTGAAAGTATATAAAAAATCGTATATTTATTATCTAAAACAAAAAGATGAGTTAGGACTTATCTACGCTTTACGAAATCAAGGACGAATGTACGAATCTATGAGCCAACCTGATAGTACAATACATTACTATCAGGAAGCCTATGAGAAAGCTCTTAACTTTAATGATCAAAAGGTAATCAATTCCATATCAAAAGAATTTGGAAATGTTTATCTTGATTTAGGAAAACCTTCTCAGGCAATGAAGTTATTTTATTCCATCCCCGAACAAAAAGATGATGCTATCTATTTATATGGATTAGGTTCTGCTTACTTATTAACGAACCAATTCGATTCAACCCAATATTACTATCTGGAAGCATTAAAAGAAGGAAAAAAGAATCAAAACATTTACTTGATAAGTTCCATATACAAAGCATTAGCAACAATAGAAGCCCAAAAAAGTTATTATTCATCTGCTTTTAATTACGTACAGAAAAGCCTGGATCTAGAAGATTCTATCAAAAAAACAACTCGCACAGAAGCCATTGGTAAAATACAATCTCTTTATAATTATCGGCACACCGAACATGAGAATCAACAATTATTGTTAAAAAACAAAGAGACACAGATATACATTTATTTGCTGATTATTGCATTGCTACTAATAGTTGGGATTACAGCTCTCTATATCAACTATACAAAAAAACAAAAACGCATTGCAAAAGAACAAACAAATAGACTAGATCAGCAGAAAAAAGAACAACATAAATATAGCCAAGAGTGTCTACAAAAGAATAGAAAAAAAATAATAGAAATAAAAAAAATGCTTCAACAAGCAAATGAAGAAAAAGAGAAGAAGAGTTGCTATCAGATCCTGGCTCAAAAAAAATTGCAAAAAATACCAACTTTAAAAAGTCAATTAACTTTATTCGAAAAAAAACTATTGGAAGCTCAAAAAGAAATATTGATATTATCGAACAACTTAATAGAGGCAAAAAAATATGAAGCACTAATATTAAAAAACACCTTTGAAAATTCATCTATATACAAACGATTTCACGAAGCATCCTGTGAAGATAACTCGACGAAAATTAATAAAGAAGACTGGGACATTTTAAGACACGAAATTGATAAAGCATATAATAATTTCACAGATCGAATAAAAACATTGTATCCACCAATAACAGAACAAGAACTTCATATATGTTATCTGATCAAAACAAATATTACTCCTACTGGAATGGCAGAAATCCTTTGTCTTTCTACATCTGCTATCAGCAATGGGCGTGCCCGTATGTATAAAAAGATATACAAAACAGATGGCAGAGGAGAATTACTCGACAAACTAATCCTTGATTTTTAAAGTTAAAAAAATCTTTCACTAGTGTCTGGAGAAATATTACCAGATTATATTAGAATTTTAATACGATCAAACAATTTGCATATGGGAATTTTCTCGAAAAGAACCAATCCAATGGCATTAGAAATAATATAAAGACTTTGTTCTAGACAAGTCATTAAACAAGAAACGGTATACTGTTCCTCAAAGAATCGGATTATGCCGAGCTGAACAATTGTACCCATTACCGGACAGGCTACTAATTTTGTTTATTCATGTTATTTTCTATTTCTGTCAAAGCCTTAGTAAGATAATAACCGGATGATATTTTTTTATTGATATTTTTTATATTTTCTCTCATCTGATCATAGGTCTCCGCTGAGATAGAGGGTAATATAGAATCTAATTCATCCAACGAGTTAATGCAGATCCCTATTTGATTATTTGTGACAAAAGAAGCTAAAGCAGCTTCTTTCCATATGATTAAAGGGAGATTACATTTGATATATAAAGATACTTTGTGAGGATTGTTAATCTTTAAATATTCTCCATAATTGCCCGAACAAATTGAAATACTATCTCCATCCCATATTAATCCAAAATGAGCACACACATCTTCAATAAGTTGTTCAGATGGTACGAATCCATTGTAATTGAAATGTTCTTTGTTAGTTATTTTATTGTTATCAAAGCCATTGCCATAAAGTTCAAATTGCCATTCAGATATAATATGCTCCATTTTATACAAAAATTTATTTTTTTTGTAACCTAAACTTCCTGCATATATTACTCTGATTGGAGAGGTTTTGATCTTTATATTTTTGTTGTTTTTAGAAGAGGATAGATAGTCAAATATTTCTAGTTCTATTATTGTTTTTTTGATTGTTTTTTTGAGCTTTTGGGTCTGTAACCAATTTTTCATATTACAATTATGTGCGACTAAATAATCTGAATTATTTAATCGCTTAATTTCTTTTTTGGCAGATATTTTTTTTCTTCTGAAAGTGCCAAGATCATGAATTATTGTGATAACTTTTCCCCCTTTAGCATGAGTAATATGACAAATGAATGTGTAATATTTTTTGAAAGGATACTGAAGTACTATACAGTCGTTTTTTGAGATAGTAAAAAATACTTTTAATACACCGATTAAAGTCATTATAAATCCAATGACTTTATTTGAATAATGTGTTTGTGCTAACCCTGCATTTTTGTATCCAAGATTAGCGAGAATGGTTTCTATGTCAGTTTTTGCCTTGTTACCAGCACTGTTTATTTCGTTGTAATTTTTAGATAAATAGAATTTTCTCATAGGATTGTTATATTAATAGTTCTTTTTTTGCAAGTGAAATAGCTTCTGCAATTGTATCATCCATATCAAAATAGGCATATTGCCCTAGTCTTCCTCCAAAAATAACATTGGAAGTATTTGCTGCAAGATTCTTATATTGGTTTAAACGTGTTGAATTCTTTTCATCATTTATGGGATAATACGGTTCTTCTGATGATGTATATTCCAATGGATATTCTTTTGTTATTATTGTTGTCGCCTGCTTTCCGAATTCAAAATGTTTATGCTCTATGATTCGTGTATATGGAATTTTAGCTTCATTGTAATTAACAACGGCATTCCCTTGATAGTCTTTAATATTCAAATGTATATGTTCAAATCTCAAACTTCTGTAATCCAGTTTACCATATATGAAATCAAAATATTCGTCAATACACCCTGTAAAGAGTATTTTTTTTGCAATACTATGAAAATAATGTTTATTATCGAAATAGTCTGTTTGTGTATATGTCTGTATATTGTTTAACAGATTGTTAATTAGTTGGCTATATCCGTCTTTGGGGATGCTTGATAAAGATCATTGAAATAATTATTATTGTATGTAAAGCGGATTGGGACTCTTTTTATTATGGAGGCTGGTAATTTGTTGGCAGGACGTCCCCATTGTTTTTCTGTATACTCTTTAATTAAGGTATAATATATATCATCACCACATAGTTTTAAAGCCTGTTCTTCCAGATTGGATGGCTGAGTTATCTCTTTATATTTTTTGCATTGTTCCTGGATTTTATTTTTTGCATCTTCAGGAGTAATGACATTCCAAAGCTTGTTAAAGGTATTCATATTGAAAGGAAGATTGTATATATTTCCTTTATAATTGGCGAGAGGAGAGTTTATAAAATTGTTGAAACTGCAAAATCTATTTATATATCGCCAGACATCTTCATTATCTGTATGAAATATATGTGCTCCATATAAATGGATTTTTATTCCATATGTGCTCCATATAAATGGATTTTTATTCCATCTTCCTCTTTTGTATATATATTTCCTCCTATATGATTACGCTTTTCTATAACAAGACATTTTTTTCCGTATTCATTCATTATTTGAGCGAATACAGATCCAAATAATCCGGATCCGACAATTAGATAATCGTACATGAAAATGAAATTGAGATTGTTTATAAAATAATAACCTTGTATATTCTGTTTATTTTAATTGAATAGAGAGTTTGGGTAACAATATATTCCTAGCTGATAAAGTTTTGCTCCTGCTTTTCCGTAAATGCCGTGCATTTGGAAGCCAGAAACTCCAAACTCCAACTCTGTTCGGTTTGCTCCTCCGGGACCACCAAATACATGGACTTTGTCGAGATTGGTAGTAAAAGCAACATAATCAATTTTAGTACCACTATGTACTTCAATTTTTTTGATATATTCATTACTACTAAGGAACATCCATGATTCTGCTCCACCATTACCCCCGAATTGTGGAGAATTTGTGAATTTATCATTATCGCTAACCCAATATAATTGAATAGCATCAATAACGGCTCCATGCCTTACTTTTATGGCATTGATTTTCTTCCATTTTTCTCCGTTATATATAACAGCCGGAGCATCAAAAGCGACGCCGCTGTCACTGCCCCATGGACCAAAAGCAGCAGCATCAGAAGATTTTGTTCTTATATTATCCATAGGTTCTTCGGTGCTGACCGATTTCAAATATTCTATTTCTTTTGAATAATCCGGTCTGTTGTTATTATAATATACAGTTTTCCCTTCATACTTTTTTGCTAGTGTAGCTTCAAAAGAAGCTAAATCTGTTGTATTATCTGTGATAGTATTCTCTTGTTCATTATTACAAGATACTAATAAGCAACAGATACCTATCGCTAATGTTGAAATAATGGACTTCATGTGTATTTGTTTTTTAATTAGTTATATATGAATTTACAAGGTTATTTTTATTTGTAAGTGGCAGTAGTGTATGGTAATTTGAAAGATAGAATCTTAACAAGTCTTATTTCGTTAAATACCAACTTATTGGTTTGTTGTTCTTTGTCAATATTACCTGATAATAGCCATTCGGTATATCTGATAGAGGGATAATTTGTTCCTTTTCAGCTGGAATGGATATCATATTGATATAGATTGTTCTACCATTTGGATCAATTATTTGAATGCCAATATTATCCCATTGTTTATCGGAATAAATATGTAGGTTATTTTTTTCTATGGTTAAGAAGATAGTTACTGATCGCCTATCCATAGAATCCCAAGTTGCTTCATGCGCATCTACTTTTGTTAGAAGCAAAAGAAAGAAAAAGCATACTGTCAATAAAGTCTTTATAGTCATCTTTCCCATTAATTTAAATTTGTTATTGTTTAATGACAAAAGTAAGACTGAATATCTACGGAGCAGGAGAAATTGAATTTACAATTGGTGTAAATTGAGTTTACAATTTATAAAGAATTTGCACCAGTGTCCGGATAAATATTCCAGACTATTAATTAATAAAGTTGTATTTCAATGATTTAAGGATACATAGAGTTTAAACGTCTTTACAAAATGTCCAGCCGCAGAATGCATTTTTTGTGCCCAAGCTAAAGACAATATAGCTTATGAGGTCAAAGAAGAGTATGAGGTAGATTCTTTCACCGGGTTTATCTGTAATCAAGCCATTATGCTTACAGGATAGAATAAGGCTGGGTGTATGAAGGTTTTGAATTAATAATCCCACAAAGTATCTTTACATATCCTTACTCCTTCGCGGCCAACACATAAACCCTGTGCGTTTTATATCCCATCTCACGGATGATACCTTCTTCCAAAAACTGTTTCAGTTCTTTGCCTGCCCGGTAACGAGTACAATTGTTCAACTCTGCATAATCCGATTCATTGATGCTTTCATGCTTGCGGATATATTCCAACATCTTTTCTTTCCGGGTTTCGATGGGTTCGGAAGAAACATTTTCCCTTTTTACTTTCTTGGGACGTTCTTCTTTAACCATCTCCTTCAAACGGTTGGAACAGCGAAAATTCACCCCGTCGACAGAAACACTAAACCTGATTTTTCCGTTTTCCTCGGAAATTTTCCGGGTACGCAACGCCGGGGAGAAATGTCCGATCCCCTCCAACTCGATACTATATCCGTAGCCAAGTTCCCTGCCCATATATACGGTCAATGCTTCCAGCACACCTTTTATATCGGCCGAATTAACCGTACAAGCATCCGAGAGATCTCTGCATATCTCTTCAAGACCTTTTGTTCCTCTCGAAACAAGACGTGCATGTTCTAACGTATCTTTACTCCCTTTAGGCCGGGGAGTCTTATAAACACTGAATTTGATACTCATGGGAATTAGATTTAAAAGGTTACGTACGGTGTCTTTCGGGATGCCATACTGTATTAAATTTTATGCCTTACTAACTTATTGCCGACAGCCATCAGTAATATAACTGATAGCTGTCGGCAAAATTACTGATGGCTATCGATAATCTTATCGAAACCAATCGGCAATCAGTTTGTTGCGGTACAAATATACAAAGGAAAGGGATAAATTATTCTATATAACCAACATTATACATTATAATACTCTTCCCATCCTTTGCGTGGCGGCTGTCCGCTCAGCATCTGGTTGGCAAAGCTGTCATTGACGATCTCTTTGGTGGTGCGGTCGAGAACTAACTTGCGGTTCAGGCGCTGTGCTAATACACCCAGGCAGAATACCTGGCTCAGCGGACCGGCGATAGAGAACGGTGAACGGGGCTTTTCCTTGCCCTGGCAAGCCAACAAGAAGTTCGCGTAATGGTTGGAAGGACTCTTCTGGTATTCGGGAAGGGTCGGATTCATCTCCTTGGCAATCTTATCAGGGATGACAGACAATGTACTGCCATGAGAACCGCCTTTGAATGTCAGCGTCTTTGTATAAATTTCCTTACCCGGATTCAGTTTCATCAATTGCAGTTTGCCGCCGGCCACAGTCGGAATATTCGGGTCGACATCCGAAGAACCGAAGTTCTCAGGAACAGGAGGTATATTATCCAGACCATCGTACCAGGTAACATCTATTCCCGGCATATCGCCTCTTTCGGGGAATTTGAACAGGATAGTCGACGACATCGGGAAGAAGAATTTATTATGATCTTTCAGATACAACGGGTTGATCTCTGTTGGCAATCCCATATCCAGGAATTCGTGTGCCGTATCCAGAATATGTGCACCCCAGTCACCCAGCGCCCCCATACCGAAGTCATACCAGCAACGCCATTGTCCCATGTGATAATCATGGTTATAGTCATGATGCTGCACTACCCCCAGCCAGGTATCCCAATCCATTGTTTCAGGAATCGGTTCTCCCATCGGCATATGCTTGATATTCGGATTCCATCCGTGCCAGCGGCGCGGAGAGTTCATATGAGCGGTGATAGCTGTTACATCCTTTATCAGACCAGCTTCTTTCCATGCCTTGAACTGGAAGTAATTAGCTTCGGAATGTCCCTGGTTACCCATCTGTGTGACCACGCCATATTTCTTTTCACCACGCATCATCAGTTCTATTTCCTGGAAAGTACGAGCCATCGGTTTTTCAACATATACATGTTTGCCGTGGGCCATTGCCTCGATTGTGATCGGGAAATGGGCGTGGTCGGGAACCCCCACTGTCACAGCATCGATCTTATCCGCCATCTGATCGAACATCTTACGGAAATCCTGATAACGGGGAACTTTCGGGAACATGGAGATCAGTTCCTGCGTATGCTTTGCCCCCATATCCACATCGCAAAGGGCTACAACATTACACAATCCGGTCTTATACAATTCCTTGGCAATTTCACCACCCCGGTTACCAATGCCAATAAATGCGATATTAACTTTCTCGTTCGCACTAACGAACGGTACACCCGGCATTGCACCAGCCTTCGAAGGGATCCAAAACGAAGGTATTGCAGTAGCTGCCGATAATGCCAATGCCCGTTTCAGGAACGAGCGACGTGAGATGTCTTCTGATTTCATGGTATTCTATTTAGATAATTAATTATTGTCTGCGCAAACATTAAAAACATCAACTTCGCAAAAATAGATATTTTTTGTTGATTTGAAAGGAATTAAGACAGAAAGTTCATTAATTATCCGAAAACTTTACCAAGCATTATTCACTGTATGGTCAGCCAGTACCGTTTCCACCATCTTTCTGTAAACCTCGACACCCGTTGCTATATTCCTGGAAGCATCGGCACTTCCCATGCCATAAACCACCAATGGCGTCTGCCAGGTCATTCCAGCATGTATTGCACATCCCTGATAAGGACGCAGAAGTTCATCCATTGTGAAACAATTCCTGCCTCCGCTACGGTAAGCGGCATACTCCGAACCTGTTGTTGTGACGATCTGCAACGGTTTGCCGGCTACAGCTGGTGTCTTTGCCAGGGAAGTAAAGACCTCGTCCAGCCATCTTTTCAACAGCGAAGGCGCTGACATCCAGTGAAAAGGAAACTGAAAGACCACCATGGAAGCATCGGATATAATCGTGCTCCACACATTTACATCAAAAGACTGATCCTGATATTCATACAGATCGTATACCATCACGCCATCGATATCTTTTACCGCATCGGCTAAAGCCTTGTTAACCTGTGATTCTTTCAGATTGGGATGAGCCAAAAGAATTACCACTTTTTTTGAAACGTCATTCATACTATTGTGTTTTATAATGTAAAATCGTATTAAAACATAAGCTTTCACAAAGCTAAACAAATCCATGAAAATACATCAGGGAGATTTAGATTAAAATTACCACCATTATCTAAATAACAATTGATACATAAAAAAGCATTTCAGCGGGAGAGAAAAACACCAGATAACAAAACATTTAACATATTGAAACATTAAAAAAAGGCTTGACTCTGCAAATTAAAAATTAAGGCAAACAAATGAACTGTAAATATATAGTCAGTCATTTTACATTTTTCTAAATGATATTGTTCTAGTAGAACTATGGAATTATGTCAAAAAGAAAGTATGCTACATTGCTTAAAATAGAATAAATCTATTTTTAAATTAGT
>NZ_QSDP01000064.1:0-35274 GCF_003463685.1 Parabacteroides sp. AM58-2XD | reverse complement strand
AGTGTTTCAACATCTATTCCACATTCTTTATAAAAATTGACTATATTTTATATTGTAAGTGAAACTAATTTAATCAGATAAACCAAGAGGAATCACAACATTTTCCTACATAACGCTTTACCCATATTAAATCAGCATTAGAAACTATTAATAAATCTTCCATAAACATTTAGACTTAAGTCCTATAATTCGAACATAGCTCTTAATTAAGGTCCTGGATAGTTAGCATCCAATTTTGACATACCTCATAGTGAAAGCCATTGGGAAACATTCCTCTTAAAAAATTCAAAAGCTGGATTTGTTTTTAACGTTTATCAACAGCAATCTCAATGATTATCGGCAGCAAGTTCTCATAATCTTTACAACCTTTAATCACTTCACGGAAAAATTCTTCAAATATTAAAGGACGGCTATGCCGTTAGCACGACAAATGGATATTAATGTATAATAGGAAGCAAACACATTCGCCATCCGGTTACTTCCAAAGAACAACGAGCCATTCTGCTCACCTGCAAGGAGGCGTCTGATTCCCAAAGTTCTTCAGCTAATTGCCAACCTTATCCATCAGTACACTTCGGGGGAGAGTACTCCTCCGAAGTGGGGACATTTACAAGACTGTGCATACGACTCTGGACTTCCTTCGTATGCAGGAAGTTCCTCTGACAAATTATCTCTTCCGCATACTGAACTTTATAAGAAAGATATTATTCTTCCGCATGCCATTCCATCCCCATAAGGATTCACAGCCTTACTCATTTCCTCATAACGCACTTTATCACCCAACAAAGCAGAAACCTCATTTACAATCTTATCATAATCTGTTCCTACCAATTTCACCGTACCAGCTTCTAAAGCTTCCGGACGTTCTGTTGTATCACGCATCACAAGTACAGGCTTACCAAGTCCTGGAGCCTCTTCTTGAATGCCACCACTATCAGTCAAGACAATAGTCGATTTCTCCATTAAATAAACAAAAGAAAGATATTCCAAAGGCTCAATGAAAAACATATTCCCCAAATTGGACAAATCTTCGCCAAACACTTCATGAATAGGTTTACGAACATTGGGATTTAGATGCATCGGATAAACAAAGTCAACATCCGGATATCGCTTTGTAAGAGTCTGAATAGCCTTACACATAGAAATAAATCCGTCACCGAAATTCTCACGCCGATGTCCTGTTATCAAAACCAATTTCTTTCCCCCCTGCAAACGATTAACATCATAACCGGAAGTACGCAAAATTCCTTCCAACTCTCCATCAAGTTTCTCATCTTTCTTTATCTTATCTATAACCATGTAGAGCGCATCTATCACCGTATTACCAGTTACGATAATAGAAGTGGCTTTTACTCCTTCATTCAACAGATTCTGCTTGCTTAACGGCGTTGGAGAAAAATGGTAAGTGGCAATACGACCTGTTATCAACCTATTCATCTCTTCTGGCCAAGGACTATAAATATCATGAGTACGAAGCCCTGCTTCTACATGGCCTACAGGAATCTGTTGATAGAAAGCAGCCAAAGCCGAAGCGGTAGATGTAGTTGTATCACCATGAACCAAAACAACATCCGGTTGCGCATCCTTCAACACATCACGCATACCCGTCAAAACACGGGCTGTCACGCCGTATAAATCCTGCCCCTGTTTCATTATGTTCAAATCATAATCCGGAGTGATTTCAAATATACGCAATACCTGATCAAGCATCTCACGATGCTGCCCAGTGACACATACGATTGTTTTGAACTCTTGGGGATATTTCTGAAATTCCTTTACTAAAGGAGCCATTTTTATAGCTTCGGGACGAGTTCCGAAAACCAACATTACTTTCTTCATGCTACAACGATTAATCATTTTTATAGATTCCGCAAAAGTCAAGAATTACCTTCCGGTCATTATAAGGCAAAGTTTTAAATACCGAATGGGCAACCAGAAAAACGACTATGTCCGCTTTCTCATAAGCCTCTTTATAATCTGTAAGTTTAAATACATTATGTGTTTGCACATTAGGCTCTACAACCAATATATCCGCATTGTTACAACTTTGCATCACTTTCGTAGTGATATATTTAGCAGGCGCTTCACGCAAATCATCAATATCAGGTTTGAAAGCCAATCCCATCATGGCAACAGAGGGTTTGCGATGATGTTCCAACTCAAATTTAAGCATAGCATTTTGTACTTTTTCAGCACACCAGAATGCTTTATAATTATTGATTTCTCGAGCAGTGGATATTATCTTGGATTCCATAGGGAATTCTGCCGTGATGAAATAAGGATCTACTGCAATACAATGGCCTCCCACACCGCATCCAGGTTGAAGGATATTCACACGAGGATGTTTGTTCGCCAAACTTATCAACTCCCAGACATTGATTCCCGCCTTATCACAAATCAGAGAAAGCTCATTAGCAAAGGCTATCTGCACATCACGAGAAGAATTCTCAGTCAGCTTACACATTTCCGCCGTTTTAGCATTTGTCTTGTGCAGGGTTCCTTTGACAAACTGGCTATAAAACCCGATCGCTTTCTCCGTCGACTCAGGGTTGATCCCACCAATGACACGATCGTTATGGACCAGTTCATAAATGACATTTCCCGGTAATACACGTTCCGGACAATAAGCTATATAGATTTTATCTCTTAACTCCGGACGCAACTCAAAAATCAGCTCCGCCATCTTATCTGTAGTTCCCACTGGTGATGTAGATTCTATAACATATAAATCCCCCTCTTTCAACAAAGGAATCACGGCACGTGTAGCAGCCTCCACATAAGAAACATCGGGTTCATGATTTCCCTTGAAAGGAGTAGGCACAACCATGAAATAGGCATCACTCACTTCCGGAGTAGTAGAAGCCTTCAACTGACCAGAGGCCACAACTTCTTGGAGCATCTCCTCCATGCCCGGCTCAATGATATGTAACTTTCCTTGATTAGTTTTCTTTACAATCTCAGAATTAATATCTACTCCCAAAATTTGAATACCGTATTTGGCAGCAATAATTGCTGTGGGAAGACCAATATAGCCTAACCCCATAAAACATGCTTTCATTCTATTTTTCTATTAAAAATAAGTCTCAAACCAAGCCATAATACAGCTTGAATGCGACATATTAAAGTTATATGAATTATCAACAAACCTATTTATTCAAAACAATCCACTTAATCCAAACTCTCAAACTGTGAATTACGGCTCTTAAACTCCGGGACGAAAGCTTTCATTTCTTTCACCATTTCTATTATATCTACACTTCTGGATTTATTTTCTATACTATCCAAATATTGCTTGACTATGTTATATTCGTATTCACGGACAGTCGCCACACGAATCTTCCGATGTGGTGTCTCCTTCGTATTTTCCTTATGACTCAAAAGTTCCTCATACAATTTCTCACCTGGACGTAATCCTGTATACTCTATCTCAATATCCTTTCCAACCTTCATACCTGAAAGTTCTATCATTCGCTGAGCTAAATCAGCAATCTTCACAGGTTGTCCCATATCAAATACAAAGATCTCTCCTCCATTCCCCATCGTACCAGCTTCCAAAACCAATCGACATGCCTCGGGAATAGTCATAAAATAACGAATTATTTCTGGATGAGTTACCGTTACTGGTCCTCCGTTATTAATCTGTTCACGGAAACGAGGTATGACAGAACCATTACTTCCCAAAACATTGCCAAAACGGGTCGTTATAAATTTTGTGCTACCTTGTACTTCACCTTTTATAATAGCCAAACTCAAGCTCTGTACATAAATTTCAGCCAAACGCTTGCTGCACCCCATAATATTAGTTGGATTCACTGCTTTATCCGTACTAATCATTACAAACTTTTCAACACCGTACTTTACGGCTGCGTCTGCAACCAACCGAGTCCCGTAAACATTCACCCGTACAGCTTCACAAGGATTCTCTTCCATCAACGGTACATGTTTATAAGCTGCTGCATGAAATACAATATGAGGATGCCAATTGCGAAAAACATAATCCAACCGGTCTCCATTTCGAACATCTCCTATCACAGGTACAAAATTCAAGTTAGGAAATTTATCTTCCAACTCTAAACGCAAATTATGCATCGGAGTTTCAGCCGAATCAAAACAAATCAACTTACAAATAGGGAAATGCGCTAACTGTCGACAAATCTCACTGCCAATACTTCCTGCAGCACCTGTTACCAGTATCACTTTATTTTCAAGTAAGCAAGCGATCTCCTGCATGTTGATCTGAATTTCTTCACGTCCTAACAAGTCTTCAATCTTTATATCACGGATAGAACGTTTTACCGCACCGTTATGGACCTCCTCCATCTCTGGAACTACCAAAGTGTGCAAAGAGATCTGTTCACAAAAGCGGATCAACCGATCTTTTTCTTGTTGTATAGTTTTGAGATTGGGAAAAAGTATACCGTCTAAAGAATTTCTGTTTACTAGCCGCAAAAGATCTTCGCGGGAAGCTATCTGATACACTGGCAATTCTGCTATACGGAAATTCCTTTTCTGTTTATTGAAAGTGAGAAAACCGGTAATACTGTAATCTTGCATAAAGATATGCCTTGTTGCTGTTGAAGCAATCATAACACTCTCATCTCCCGTTCCATAAACCAATACTTGTTTCCGCTTTTTCCCAAGCTGCAACAAAGCCATATTATATATGTTTATAATAAAAATACGGAATGTTACCAGCATTAGCATTGTAAGGACACAATCGATAAATAATCCGACCAGATAGACTTTCGGAGTAAACGAGGCTTTCAGAACCAGGAGTAATATACATAAAACCACCGATTTCAATATAGCCACTCCCCAAATTCTCCATAAACCACGTAAAGTAGAATGACGGATCACACCGTGATAGACCTTAAAAGTAAAGAAAGCAATCAAACTTCCGACCAAAGAGGCAAAACCTCCTTTTAAAATATCTTCCTGAGTATAGGAAACCCCTAGAAAGGACAATAGTCCTAATACACCTATTAATGAAACACTTAAAGATATGATCAGGTCAAAGCTGAAAATGATCCATCCATTGATATATCTCATTTTGGTAAAACGAGAGAAAAGGCGCTGTAAGCCCACGTAATGATTATTCATTTCCATTGGAAGAGTATAAATAAAATTAGTTTTGGAATTTTCCGAAAGACATAGGTATAGCTAATAACAGCTTTCGATCAGCCATTACCAGAACCTGCGGATTAACAAGATCAGAGAACAAGGAATAGATCACCAGAAAGGTGATTATCAAAAGATAGGACATTAATACTAGTTTATTTTTTACACAAAAAAGTTCGTCAGTCACATAGCTGCAACGACGACCCTGATAAAAAAATGATCCTTTTTAACCGCCGCAAAAGTATGCATTAATTTTTGAACAAACAAAATACAAAAAAATCATTAACCCTTGCCTAACATGGTATAATGAAAAACCTAACACTTAAAATTAACACAAAAAAACTACTTTGTAAAGGTGATAAAGAGAATCATTATTAGCAACTTTTTCCAATATTCACACAAAAAGTCCAGAACCCGCATATATCATAGTATACAGACTTACAGAGACATACGGTATATAAATCAAATATTAAATCAGCCCCAATAAAAACATGCCATGTCATAAAACAATTCATTTAACCATTCAAGAAGGCAGACCTGATTAGCTAAAACAAATTATTCTCTATTCATTACTTATTTAATATTTTTTACCAATCGGCTGTTATCTTGCGATTTACAGAAAAACACATTTCGGAGAAGAACTGAAAATTATGGTTACCGGACAGAGTTAGAACGGTTGAAAAATGAGATGACACTGACATTCAATGTCTATAATACATTAGCACAAAAACAGGTACAGGATAAATTACGGGTACAGGAACAAACACCGGTCTATACCATTATAGAACCGGCTTCCGTCCCCTTGAAAGCTTCAGCACCCAAAAAAGTACTGATCCTCATCGGTTGTATTTTTCTTGACCTGATAGCAATAAGCGGATATGTACTGATCAGAGACAGGCAAATATTCTGATCAGTACATATTCTTGTAGTCGGAATTACGACCGGCTGATCTGCAACCCCTTATCGGAAAGGCTCATCTCAACGAAACGGGCATTCGGATTATGCGGCGAAGCAGTCAGTTGCCTGCGTATTTGCAAGGCCGCATCCGGATCCTTGGCAACGATATACAGATAACCGCCTCCACCTGCTCCGGGTAATTTATATCCCAAGGCATACTCTTTAATCTGGGTGATAAGTGCCTCTACTGCCGGAGGATTTGTTCCGGAATCGAGAGCTTTCTTTTGTTCCCAGGTCTTTGCGATAAGTTTGCCGTAGGTTTCAAAATTACCGCACTGGATGGCTTCAAACATATCCAGAGCATGTGTTTTCATTTCTGCGAGCAGACGGAGATGGGTAGCACTGTTCAGGAACATCCCCTGCACGATCTCAGCCAGGATATTTTTTGCCGTACGGGTTATACCGGTATAATAAAGTAAATGACAGCCCTGATATTGCGGGTCTGTAAACAAATATTCCGGCAACCAGCGCACGGAAGGATTCTGGTTGAATCCCTCTCCCGTTTGTAAAAGTTTCAGCCCGTGCAATACCCCGCCATACTGATCCTGCCAGCCTCCGCCGGTTGTCAGCAATTGTTCCAGTATCAATGTACGGTATCCAATCTTACTTTTATCCCAGGCCAGACCGCAAAAATCAGAGATTGCACCCAGAACCGTTGCTGCCAGAATAGAACTGGTACCAAGTCCGGAACCGGCAGGAATAGCCGCCAGTAAAGTTACCTCCAACCCGCAACCGAAATTCTTCAACTGATCTTCCAGCGAAGGATAATGCTCTGCTGAAAATTCCGGGACAAAGCCGGCAAGTGCTAACGCTGCTTTCGGTATAGAGAAAGGAGAACCGATCTTTTTATAATCATGCAATTCATCCCAGGTTGAAACAACCTCCATAGCCCCCAGGTCTATGGAACGCAAAATAATTTTATATTCTTTCGATGGCTTGACATATACTTGCAACGGCGGCTGGCCATTCAGTTCGATGGCTACATTAACCACGTTTCCACCGGCATACATACAGTAAGGAGGTGTGTCAGTCCATCCGCCAGCCAGGTCGATACGTACCGGACTACGTCCCCAGACAATCTGATCGCGATAGACATTCAGGAAAGGAGATTGTTTTTCACGGGAAACAGACCCGATCAGTCCTTCTCTCAACAATGAAAAAGCATCCTGTTGTTCCTCTTCATAAGGTTTCCCTTCCAGTTGCAATACACGAGCCCGGAACATCCGGTTATGTATTCGTTTCATTAAAGGAGCTTCAGAGGAAAGCACCTCAGGTAAAGCCAAATTTCCACCTGCAAATTCACGTGCAGCATCAGCAAGGTCCAACTGATAAAAGACACTTTTCTTGTGATTGGCAGCCAGCATCGGCCAATTGGCATAACGGAACTTTTCACGCTGGGCAAACAACCGATCCAGATTCGCACAATCAGATAACTCATTCGCTGACATTTTCCGGGAAGTTTCCCATATCTTACGGCCATTTTCCAGTCCGGGTTCGGAAACCATCCAGCGTATTACCAGTCCTAATTCGTCCGTATTCTTACAAACCGGGAACAACGGGGCATTCTGTAAATCATCAAAAGGTTCGAATGTTACTCCCCTATCCTTTCCCCATTGAATGACAGGACATCCCATGAAAAGCGTTTTCTCATCGTCAGATGCTCCTTTAAACGGATCATTAAAACCATAAGGACGTGCTGCCCAGTCTTGCTCACCGACCGGAACGACATCGATACAAACACCGGACGGCAAATCCAATTCCCAGTTATTTACCGGGACACCGGTAATTATATGGCGGTTATCCAGTTTCCAATTCTTTCCTATATAACTGTTTTCAATCCATAACTCAGAGTTCTCGGCTGTCAGCGTCAGATCGATAGCTGCATTCTGCACGAACATGGCCGGATGAGGTTTAACCTTCCGGTGCATAATTGCTCGCTGGTCACGTACCAGATTCTGAACGGCAAGCGTAGAAGAGATCAGTTCACGACTCGTGCCATAATGGTAAAACTCTCCTCCTTCCAATGGTAAAATAGCCACACTTAACTGATTCAGTTCAGTATCGGCAATACGGGGATGTTCTCCCAATGCCAGCCCAAATTCAGAATACAGATCATAAGATTTCATAGTCTTCCCGTCGGCTGTATAAGAATGTTTCATCAGCAACTCCATTGCCCGGTCGCTAAGTAACCAAACCCCTATATCCATCAGGAAAAGATGTGTCTGTGCCAACTTCCCCAAATCATCCAAAGAAGGCTTCTGAAGCATAAAGTCCAGTTTATCGGGCGTCTGCCGGTCCGACACAAACACACCATGATTAGTAGCCAGGGCAGGATCGACCCACAATCCGTAACAAACAACATCCACATCCGGAATATCCTGTAACGGCTCACTGTTCCTTATATACACATCGCCACTGGCAATCAGGGTATGGAGTGAATCCGGCGCTTTATGCATGATCTCCTCATATAAGGGAAGTTGCAGGGATAGCAGATTTTGTGATAACTTTTGCCCTCTTGCCCATCTGAAAACAGGTATCGGAGTCAAAATCTTTCCCGACGGGGCATATCCGGGTAACCGCCGGCTTTGACCTCCGGCATGCAACAAAATTCTTTTTTCTTTTGCCAGCCATTCCTTTACGGGTATTTGCGGTGCTTCATTTTGCCGGCATGCTTCGATCAACCAGGTTGTACCACCGCCGGAACCAAGCCGTGCCCCTACCGGGTCGGAAATACAAAACCATTCATCCACATTTACTTTCGCTATCTTGTGGAAACTATTCACCAAATTGGGCGGTAACGATAATAATTTCTTCATATTTATATATGTATCAGGAAACGATGAAATCATTCCTGCCTAGTTATTCTAATCTTTATCACAAAAGTAGTTTTTCCTTCCATTACGATCACACGTAAGTTAAATTTTAATTTAATTTCACCATTCAATATGCTATTGGTTTAAATTATTATATTCATATTTGTAGTGAAAAGCAACTTACATATCCAGTTGACGATAAAAAACGTTGGTTTTTACTAATCACCCCCTATCATTTAGTTTTCTAACGTATCTTTAGTTATTCATTTAATATTCAATTGTATGATATACGGTTATGTAAGAGTCAGTACTGATAAGCAGAGTACTGAAAATCAGCGATTTGAAATTGAAAAGTTCGCAAAAGCCAAAAGCATGCGTATTGATCGCTGGGTAGAAGAAACAATCAGTGGAACAACAGATGTTGCAGAACGGCAACTAGGTCGGTTAATCAAGCAGATCCGTAAGGGAGACATCTTGGTTACAACCGAGTTATCCCGTTTAGGACGTAACCTGATGCAGGTTATGAGCTTCCTCCATCAATGCATGGAGAGAGACATTTTCGTGATAACGGTAAAAGAACGCTATGAGTTGGGAAACAACATCAACAGCAAAATCCTGGCCTTTGCTTTCAGCCTGAGTGCGAGATAGAACGTAACCTGATTTCCCAACGTACGAAAGAAGCGTTGGCACGAAAGAAAAAAGAAGGGACAAAACTAGGCCGTCCCAAAGGGGGAAAGTCAGAACAGTACAAACTGTCCGGTAAAGAAAATCAAATCCGCAAACTTCTGGAGGAAAAGAAAACCAGATTGTATATCAGTAAGAAGTTAGGAGTAAACAGACAAACTTTAAGGGATTTCATGAGGATGAACCCCGAATTGGACTGATTATAGAAATATTAAGTTTTTTGTCGCCCGAAGAACATGTATCCAAATTGTTAAACAATGCAATCCAGGTGAATAAAATCTAAGCTAAATTGTTTATTTATAGTTGTTTGTTCTAAATACAGAGGAAAACTTCGTATTGAAGTTCCTACTATTAATACTGTTTGTGTTCTGATGGAATATTTTATCCGCAATTACACACTCATTATTAGACTATTAGACACAATTATCAATCAACAAAAAATTAATTTTTAATGATTCACGTATCAGAAGCAAATAACAGGTCATCTTCGGACAAGACTGATATTTTTTTGAGTATAAAAAAGAGATTGTAAAAATTACACCAAGAGAAAAAATTCAAGGAATAAAATGACATGGATATGAGCATTTAAGTTAAAAGCAAAGGAGTTATTCTATAGCGCAGCAAGGGATAGAAAGAACAAAGACTCCAACATTCTACTTTAGTAAAAAATTATTTGTGTATTGAGAAAACTCCATTTTTTCATTTCACTTTTACACATTATTATACTATAAATTAACTAATAGTGAATAAATATACTATCTTTGGGATAAATTGCGCTAGTAGAAATATTCGTTGAACCTTATAAAAAAGAAAAGAGTATGGAAAGAACACTTGTAATATTAAAACCATGCACCATCCAGCGAGGTCTGATTGGTGAAATAATTGCCCGTTTTGAAAAAAAAGGATTGATACTGGAAGGCATGAAAATGACCTGGTTGACGGATGAAATTTTAAGCGAACATTACGCTCACCTGAAAGAAAGATCTTTTTTTCAAAGGGTTAAAGACGCAATGGCTGTATGCCCTGTGATCGTTTGTTGCTGGAAAGGAGTCGATGCGGTAAATGTAGTGCGTACGCTGGCCGGAGCAACCAATGGAAGAAATGCCGCCCCGGGAACCATCCGCGGAGACTACAGCATGAGTGTACAGGAAAATATCGTACATGCCTCCGATTCACCGGAAACAGCCGCAATCGAATTGAAAAGATTTTTCAATGAGGATGAATTATTTAGTTATGAGACAAAAAACCTGCTCAGTCTTTATGCGAACGATGAATTCTGAGAGATAAAGTAAACAAAAAGCCGGAAAAGAGAAATCATAGACTCTTTTACGGCTTTTTTATTTCTACTATATCATCCTATCCTCACGAACCGGATGAACAACCTCATTACTAATCTAAAAATCTAATACCATGAAAAACACACTACATTATATAAACAAGCCCATTCTATGAAATGTTCCGAAAAAATAAAGAAATTACTTGCAGTTGTATTATTCCCGAATTGGACCTATATTTGTACTGTATTTTAAACATGAGTACAGACAAAAAATTAAAAGAAAACAATATGCACAGTTGGTTTGAATGTAAAGTCTCCTTTGAAAAAGTACTGGAGAACGGAATGCAAAAGAAAGTAACAGAACCTTATCTGGTCGACGCCCTCTCTTTCACAGAAGCGGAAGCCCGTATCATCGAAGAAATACGCCCGTTCATATCCGGCGAATTTACTGTTACTGACATCAAACGTGCCCGTCTTTCAGAATTGTTCTTCAATGAAAACGGCGACCGTTTCTACAAGATTAAAGTATATTTCATCACACTCGATGAAAAAAGCGGCGCTGAAAAGAAAACGGCTGCACAGATGCTTGCACAGGCTTGCACACTGAAAGAAGCCATCGCCGTACTGGAAGAAGGCATGAAAGGCACCATGGCCGATTACACAATCGCTTCGGTTACAGAAACCATGCTGATGGACGTATTCCCTTTCTCCGTCAATGATGACAAAACGCCCAAATCAGGAGAAGAGCTGATTGCCGAACAAAAAAAACAGGCTGAGGACAAAGTACAGGAAGTATGAGTATCTCCCAGAACATAGTACAGTTAAAGGCATCGCTACCGGCAAACGTCACATTGGTAGCCGTGTCCAAGTTTCATCCGGCAGAAGCATTGATGGAGGCCTACAATGCAGGCCAGCGTGTCTTTGGCGAAAGCAGGGCACAGGAGCTGACGGCTAAACAAAAAGTACTACCGGGTGATATCGAATGGCATTTTATCGGTCCGTTGCAAAGCAATAAAGTAAAAGATATTGCGCCATTTATCCATACAATCCATAGCATCGACTCGCTGAAATTATTACAGGAAGTAAATAAACAAGCCGCAAAAAACAACCGTATAATCCGTGTATTGCTGGAGATACATGTTGCTCAGGAAGAGACCAAACACGGACTGAGTCCTGACGAGTGCCGTGAGCTTCTGCAAAACGAACAACTTGCCGAACTAGGCAATATTCAGATATGCGGATTGATGGGAATGGCGACCTATACCGATGACATTGCGCTCATCGAACAGGAATTTCACATCTTACATGAACTTTTCAGCGAATTAAAAGCTATATATTTCATAGGAAATGATAATTTTGCAGTACTATCTATGGGAATGAGCCACGATTATCCGGTTGCCATTCGCCAGGGTAGCACCATGATACGGGTTGGAACCAGTATTTTCGGCGAACGCGAGTACTAACACATTAAATTGAATCTGACATGATTGACATTAAAACCCAATATGCGGGACTAACACTTCGTAATCCGTTAATTGTAGGAAGTTCAGGTCTGACAAACAACCCTGAGCGAAACAAGGAATTCGAAAAGGCAGGTGCCGGAGCGATTGTTCTCAAATCTCTTTTTGAAGAACAAATTGAAATGCAGAGCGATTCGCTTATGCAGGATTCAGACTATCCGGAAGCTGCCGATTATATCCGCGGTTATGTAAAAGCAAACCAGATAAACAACTATCTGGAACTGATAAAAAAGACAAAAGAACAGTGTACCATTCCTATCATTGCCAGCATCAACTGTTACAAGTCTGATGTCTGGATTGATTTTGCCCGCCAGATAGAACTGGCAGGAGCCGACGCACTGGAACTGAATGTCTATTTTCTTGAAACAAGTCTGGAATACAATCCCGACGAGATTCGTGACCTTTACGTCAACATCATCCGAAAAGTAAAGGAAACGGTTTCAATACCCGTTATCATGAAAATCGGGAAGAACGTCGGAAACATTCCGGCACTGGTTAATACACTAAAGGTTAACGGGGCAGATGGCGTAGTGATGTTCAACCGCTTTTACCAGCCGGACATCGACATCAACAATATGCAGATAGTATCGGGCAACGTATTCAGCAACCACTCCGACCTGAGCGACACAATCCGCTGGACAGCAATCATTTCAGGCAAGGTTCCAGGAATAAGCATCGCTTCGTCGACCGGTATCCACGATTGGGAAGACGTTATCAAATGCCTGTTGGCTGGAGCTTCTGCCGTACAGATGTGCAGCGCATTATATACTCATGGCGGCGAAATCATCTCACAGGTGCTTACCTGTATTGAAGAATGGATGCACCAGACACATTATCAGAATCTGGCACAATTCCAGGGTAAACTGAATTATGCCAATATCCCGGATCCGGCCATGTATGAACGTTCACAGTTCATGAAATACTTCTCAAACAGAGACTAAAAAACAAATCTGATAAAACAAAAAAGAGACAGGGTTCCGGCCTTGTCTCTTTTTTGTTTATTCCTTAATCATTGTCAGAAGCATTTTAAACCGTTGCACCGCTGTTAAAGCATGCGGTACATTGGCAGGAAGCACCAACGACTCCCCTGCTTTCATCCGGGAATGATTTCCATCGACAACGATTTCCATTTCACCTTCCAGTATTTGTACCAAAGCATCAAAAGGTGCGGTATGTTCACTCAGTCCTTCCCCCTTATCAAAAGAAAACAGGGTAATGTTACCAGCTGCACTTTTCACGATTTGTTTGCTGACAACCCCACCCGCTGAATAATCAACCAAACTGCTTAAATCGACTACAACTCCTTTTTGAAATAATTTTTCCATATCTTTTCTATTTACTGGTTTATAATAATCCATTCTGTTTTTCTTAAAACAACGGATGAAAAACATTTGTTCTTAATTTTCCTTCAACAAGCCGGATAAAATATTTTCCACTAAACAATATCAATATTAAAAATATTATCTATCTTTGTTGCATCAATAAAGAATACGACATGGAAGCAATCTGCGTAATCAAAGACATATACAAAACATTATATCAGTTTGAAAAGGCTTTTTCAGACGTTCACGAAATTACAATCAACGAAGCAATGCTGCTTTGCTGCCTGAAAGACAACCAGCCCAAATCAGCAGGCACCATCTGTGAATATATCGGATTATCGAACTCACGTGTATCCAAAGTAATCACTTCCGTTGAGAACAAAGGCTTTATCGACCGTACGATGAGTAAGGAAGATAAACGGCAGATGTTTTTTTCTCTTACCCCGAAAGGAAAGGAAAAAGTACAGAAAATGATGAATGCCGAATTACGTTTCGACGGCCTGTTCGGAAAGCTGCAACAATGTATGGAAAAAGGATAATCCCTTTTTTTGCCTATTTATTTTCCATTAGAAAATATGTATAATAACAATAATAAAAAAGTAAGATGAAATATTTAGTAATCGGAGGAGTAGCCGGTGGAGCAACAGCCGCCGCACGTCTGAGAAGAATGGACGAAAATGCAGACATTATCCTGTTTGAACGGGGCAAATATGTATCATACGCCAATTGCGGACTACCTTATTATATCGGTGGTGTCATTGCAGAGCGTGATAAACTGTTCGTGCAAACCGCCGAAGGTTTTACTGCCCGTTTCAATATTGATATACGGACCGAACAGGAAGTAACCGTTATCCATCCCAAAGAAAAAAACGTAGAAGTGAAGAATCTCCGCACCGGACAGTCTTATACCGAAAGCTATGACAAACTGGTACTCTCTCCGGGAGCCGAACCTTTGCGTCCCGGCATCGAAGGTATCGACAGCAAAAAGATATTCACCCTACGCAACGTACCCGATACCGATACGATCAAAAAGTATATAGACCGGGAGCATCCCCGCCATGCAGTAGTGGTAGGCGGCGGATTCATCGGACTCGAAATGGCCGAAAACCTGCACGACCAGGGTATTGATATCGCCGTTGTCGAGATGGCTAACCAGGTAATGGCTCCGCTCGATTATTCAATGGCCGCTATCGTACATCAGCAACTGATTGAAAAAAAGGTAGACCTGCGTCTGGAAGACGGCGTATTACGTTTTGAAGAGACAGACGGAGGTATCATCGTCCACCTGAAGAGCGGCAAACAGATTCCGACAGACCTGGTTATCCTCAGTATCGGTGTACGCCCTGAAACAAAGCTGGCCAAAGAAGCCGGACTGGCCATCGGAACCCTGGGAGGAATTGCCGTAAACGATTATATGCAGACCTCTGACCCGGACATTTATGCCCTGGGAGATGCTGTCGAAGTGCTCAATCCGGTAACAGGCAAACCGGCTTTAATCCCGCTGGCTGGTCCGGCGAACAAACAAGGACGTATCGTAGCCGATAATATCGTATTCGGCAATCGCGAAACTTATAAAGGTACGATAGGCACTTCTATTGCCAAAGTATTTGATATTACGGTCGCTGCCGCCGGTGCCAATGCCAAGTTACTGAAACGGGAAGGCATCCCCTATCAGTCATCATACACCCACTCGGCTTCTCATGCCGGTTATTATCCGGGAGCCGTTCCGATGTCTATAAAAATAGTATTCTCACCGGACAACGGACAGTTATACGGTGCCCAGATTGTCGGATTCGACGGAGTAGACAAACGAATCGAAATGCTTGCCCAGGTAATACAACGCAAAGGAACAGTCTACGACCTGACCGAACTGGAACAGGCCTACGCACCTCCTTATTCGTCAGCCAAAGACCCCGTCAATATGGCTGGTTATGTAGCAGAGAATATCCTTACCAAAAAAGTCGAAACCATTAACTGGCGCGACATAGCACAGTTGGGCAGCAATACCCTGTTGGTCGATGTACGCACTGCCGACGAATATAACCTGGGTTCCATACCGGGAGCTATCAATATCCCAGTCGACGAACTGCGCAACCGCCTGCCGGAAGTGCCAACCGACAGACCAATCGTAGTGACTTGTGCCATCGGATTGCGCGGATATCTGGCTTACCGCATTTTGGTTCAGCATGGTTATAAAAATGTAAAGAACCTGTCGGGAGGTTTCAAAACATGGAGTGTAGCAACAGCTGGAATAGCTTCCAAACAAACAGAAGGTAATTTCCAAACAGCGAAGACACCAAAAGCGTCTACCGCCTCCGCATCTTCTTCTCCCTCACAACAGACTATCCGGATTGATGCCTGCGGTCTTCAATGTCCCGGTCCTGTCATGCAGCTGAAAAAACATTACGCTGAAATAAATACAGGCGACCGTCTTCTGATAACCGCCACCGACCAGGGATTCGGGAAAGATGTAGCCGCCTGGTGCAATATGACCGGAGCACAGCTGGTCGGAGTTGAGAATAAATCGGGAGTCATCCATGCCACAATCGAAAAAGGCGAACCTAAAAGTTCCTGTAAAATGGTGAACGGTGCGGACAACAAGACGTTGATTGTATTCAGTGACGACCTGGATAAGGCCCTTGCCTCCTTCGTTATTGCCAACGGAGCCGCCTCGACCGGCAAGAAAGTAACCATGTTCTTCACTTTCTGGGGACTGAATGTCATCAAGAAACGGCAGAAACCGTCTGTTTCAAAAGATATATTCGGCAAAATGTTCGGCTGGATGCTTCCCGCCCACAGCGGTAAACTGAAACTGTCGAAAATGAATATGGGTGGTGCCGGAAGTTGGATGATGCGCCTCATCATGAAGAAAAAGCATATCGACAGCCTGGAAAGCCTCATCGCTCAAGCCGCAGAGAACGGTGTCGAAATGATAGCCTGCACCATGAGTATGGATGTGATGGGTGTCAAAAAGGAGGAACTGATGGACAATGTCACGCTTGGCGGAGTAGCCACTTATCTTGAACGGGCGGAAGATGCAAATGTAAACCTGTTCATCTAACATTCCGGTTATTTTCCAAAGGATATATACCCCATAAAAAAAGCATATATGTTTTGCGTTTAAAACATATATGCTTTGCTTACAAAAGTCCCTTATTTTGATTTCAAAGGTCCTATGCTTTTTATCTTGACAAATAAGCCTCTATTTCAGGGGTAATGTCGTTACGTCAACATCCGGAGCAGTTCCGTTCGACTGACGTGTAAAAACAGATTTGAACTCTGTATTATCATTGAAGAAACCGCCGTTACGGAGGAAGAACATATTATCTTCCACCCCACCGGCATAATCCTGGCGGACACCGGCACGGGCAGTGGCATCATAAGTGAACATGCCTTCGATAAGCTCTTTCCACTCTCCTTTAGCCGTACGGGCCCATTGGTTTCCAAAATGCACGCTACGTTCCAGATAACCTTGGCCGGGCATAAAGTTTTCAAGGAAAGAATGTGCTCCGGTGTACCATACGTTTGTCTGCGGCCGCAGAAAACCGGCTATCAACCGCCACTCGCCTTCTTCAGGAGCAAAGAACCAGGCATAATAGGCCGTATTCCCTTTACCGTCCGGATGAACACGGGTAATGACACGATAAGTTTGTCCGGCTTTCCATGGGTATTTCAGATAACTCTGTCCCCCCGATCCTTCATTGCCGAACTCTCCGATATGTACATCTTTTCCCTGCGCCAGCAGCTTGATGCGGTGGTCTTCCGGTATCGCTTTCGGGTCGTCCGTTTCAAATGGGCTCCATACGGAAAACAAGACACGGCGTTCCGTATCGCTATTCGCCTGGATACCGCAATAACCTTCACCGAAACCATTCGTCATAAAGTAACTGCCAATCTTATCTTCTCCCTCCGGAACCGTTATTTCATTGTAGAAATATTCGACCGATTCTTCCGGCAATGTATATTTCATATGTACGGAAGGTCCGCGCATTCCCCAGTAAGGTTCAAAGTTACGCACAAAATAAAGAGGTTCCTGCGCAGCCGGCCCGTCTATCAGCAGTTCGGAGATATTGGCAAACTGAGCGCCTTCTTTCTTTTCTCCCTGCAAATCCACACGGATATACCCCGGTTCCGTAACGGATACCTTCCCTACCGGAATAACCGTTTCCTCTGCTTCAGTCACTTTTACGGTAAAGCTTTTTCCTCCGAAAGTAACCTTTACAGTCGACGGTCCGTCTGCCGCTTTCCCTTTCAGGAAAAGATTCAAATCACCGGGCTGGCTGGTTTTAAACCACGCCGACAGGACGGCATCCGTCCCCGTCCACGATTTGATACCATCGGTCGAAACCTTCGCACTCTCTTTTCCGGCAGTCACATAAGTGTTTCCGCCTAACGGAACCGATACCGCCTCAGCCGACAGTTCCATCGGTTTACTCTGGCAACTGCACATCAGGACAGCTATGCCGAACAGGATAATTTGTTTAATCTTATTCATTCTTATTTTAGATTTAAAGCAAAAACGGGACAGAAGTAAACCTCGCTACTTTCTGTCCCGTTTTTCTATTTATTGTCCGTAGATAAACTAAGGTAATTATTTAATCATATCGAAACCTGTATAAGGAATCAACGCTTTCGGAATGCGGATACCTTCAGGTGTCTGATTGTTTTCAAGCAATGCAGCAACGATACGCGGCAAAGCCAAAGCACTTCCGTTCAGCGTATGGCACAGTTGTGTCTTTTTGTTCTCATCACGATAACGGCATTTCAGACGGTTAGCCTGATAATTATCGAAATTGGAAACAGAACTTACTTCCAACCAACGTTTCTGAGCTTCCGAATATACTTCGAAGTCGAAGCAAAGAGCGGCAGTGAAACTCATGTCGCCACCACACAGACGCAGGATACGGTACGGAAGTTCCAGCTTCTGGAGCAGACCTTCCACGTGGTCCAGCATTTCCTGATGAGACTGCTTAGAATGTTCCGGTTTGTCGATACGAACCAGTTCCACTTTAGAGAATTCGTGCAGACGGTTCAAACCGCGTACATCTTTACCATAAGAACCGGCTTCGCGACGGAAACATTGTGTATAGGCACAGTTCTTGATAGGCAACTGTTTCTCATCAATAATCACATCACGGTAGATATTGGTGACCGGCACTTCGGCAGTCGGTATCAGATAAAGGTCGTCCACTTCGCAATGGTACATCTGTCCTTCCTTATCCGGAAGCTGACCGGTACCGAAGCCGGAAGCGGCATTTACCACGGTCGGCGGCATGATTTCCATATAACCGGATTTGCGTGCCTCATCCAGGAAGAAGTTTATCAAAGCACGCTGCAACTGAGCGCCCTGTCCTTTATAAACCGGAAAACCGGCACCTGTAATCTTCACACCCAGGTCGAAGTCAATCAAATCATATTTTTTAGCCAATTCCCAATGAGGCAGTGCATCCTTCGGCAGTTCTGTTTCCATACCGCCCATTTTTTCTACCACATTGTCTTCAGCAGCAACGCCTTCGGGCACTTCATCGTAAGGCACATTCGGAATTGTATAAAGCAGGTTCTGCATCTCTTCCGCAGCCTGATCCATTTCAGCCTGAATACCCTTGCTCAGTTCCTTGATTTCGGCAACACGCTTTTTAGCAGCTTCGGCTTCTTCTTTTTTGCCTTCTTTCATCAGGCCACCGATTGCTTTCGACAGCGAGTTAACCTCTGCCAGGTTTGTATCTAATTGATTCTGTGTACTACGTCTTTTATCGTTCAGTTCAATCACCTTAGCGATGCTTTCTTTTGCACCCTTAAAGTGTTTCTTCTCCAGACCACGAATCACGCGGTCTGTTTCTTCCGTAATCATTTTAAGCGTCAACATACTTGCTCTATGTTTATTTATTTTGAAATGCAAAGATACATAAAAAAGCAACTTCCGCTCAGATGTTTACAAAAATATCTCACTTCACCCGTCCTCCCGTTATCCAGCTCCGGGTATAATAGGGTTCGCTCAAGCTGCTGACCATTACTCCCCTGGAAGTACTGGTATGGATAAACTTCCCGTTCTTCAGATAAATTCCTACATGGTTAGGCGTCTTTTTCTTGCCTCCTCCTGTTTTAAAAAACACCAAATCGCCTTCCTGCAATTTGCCGCGGCTGACCTTCTTACAATTATATTTCAGCATATCCGCCGACGAACGTGCCAACTGTTTTCCATAAACCTCGCGAAACACAATCGCTACAAACCCGGAACAATCCACGCCCCGCTTGGTACTTCCTCCCATCCGGTGAGGTGTCCCCAGCCATTTCGCCCCTTCATTATAAAGAAAGATATTATCATCCGGCGTAATACGCACACCATATAAACGTGACAATTCTTTCGGCCCTTTAAAATCAGCCGGAAGCGCCACACGTTTCTTACTGCCGCAGGATGTCAGGACCAGTACAAACAGATACAGCCAAAGATATGATATAATGAAATTCTTGCGCGTCATAGATTATGCATTAAAAATGTATATTAAAGTTTTTCACTCAACAGGAAGTCAGCTATATAACAATGTTTCACCCCCTCTATATTTTCCCGGAAAAAGTCATCCATACTTACCACATATTTGGGATAATGGTCACTGATAGACAGTAACGGAGCAAACTCCCGTTCAATGGTAGCAGAAGATGATAGCTGATAAGTAACCTGTACATATATTTTCTCATCACGAAGAATGGCCACAAAATCAACTTCTTTATCATCTTGCTTACCCACATAAACATCGTATCCCCTACGCCTTAATTCCAGATAAACCAGATTTTCCAACAGACCAGCAATCATCCGGTCTTTATATCCCATCACTGCATAAATCAACGACAAATCACTGACAAAATATTTTTCATTCGTTTGTAAAACATCTTTCCCTTTTACATCATAACGAGGTACACGCTGAATAATAAATGCACTTTCCAATGCATTCAAATAATTATAGACCGTATTTAAATCCACCTTACGATGCTGACTTTTGAAATAATCTGCTATATTCTTCGCATTCAGTTTATTACCAATATTATCAAATGCAAATTTCACAATGCGTTCCAGCAGCTCAATATTTCGGATATTATTCCTTTGAACTGTATCACGCAGAATCACAGAAGAATAGATATCGTATACTATTCTATAAATAGCGTCATACGTATAATCAGCCGTATGAATAGCCGGAAAACCACCGGAACGAAGATATTTAATAAATTCCTCTTTCATATTCACATCATGCCCTCCTAAAACAATATCATGAAAACGAAGATATTCTTTAAAAGAAAGTGTCATGATATGAAAACTCACATAACGGCCGGTAAGATAAGTTGCAAGCTCCGAAGACAACATATTTGAATTGGAACCCGTAACATAGACATCAGAGTTAAAATCAACCAAAAAGGAATTAACGGCTTTCTCCCACTCCGCAACAACCTGTATCTCATCCAATAAGATATAATAGGTATCCTTATCCTCAATACGGGAACGGATATAACTATACAATATCTTTGAATCTTGTATATCTATCCATTCAAAACTTTCAAAATTCATATAAATAATATGGTCTTCAAGTACTCCGCGTCGCAGCAGTTCATCCTTCAACAAACGCAGAATAACAGATTTGCCGCTTCGCCGGATACCGGTCATAACCTTAACAAAAGGTTTATTTATGAATGGCTCTATTTGTTCTCTATATGAATCTCTACTTATCATGTGAATAGTTTTTAGGGATATAACCACAAAGATAATAGATTTTCCAAAAGTTTTTAGGGTTATAACCCTAAAAAACTATACAATACTACAACTTTATTAAGGGTATAACCACAAACACCATCACATTCCAACGATTGATTCAAAGTAAGGATTCAGTTTGTGCCGGTTATAATTAGCTTCCGCTATCATTTTCGAAGAGTTTGCATAACAATACTCACATTTATGCGGACAGGTATTGTAGATGCCAATATCTTTACTGGCTATGCATCCGCAAAACAATCTTTGTCCCTTATCCTTGTTCGAAGGATTACTCTTTCCTCCAAAAAGTTCCAATTGAACATTCTCGGGATGATAGCCGATAAAATACAATTGTTTTTAGTTACAAATACAACTGTTTTTGTTTCTAAATACAATTGTATTTGTATTCAAATACTTAAGTTTTATGATAATAGCAACCTATTTACTATTCTTATAGAGCAAGAACGAACATGCGGATGCCGTAAATACACTATAATCCAATGGTGCTTTCAAACTCGAGAAGAACATCATTGAAAACGCAAACGTCAATAATAGAAAACCACTGAGAAGAGCTACTATACGTTTCTGGTAACCGATAATCAGCAACACTCCGAAAACAACTTCTGCAATAGTGACCAACCAAGCCAATACCGGTAAAACTTGTTTCGATGCCCACGGAACTAAAACTCCGGTATACGCAATAAAGTTACCCATATTACCCCAAACTATATTTTCACTTCCCAATACAGGAGTCCACCATCCAAAACGATCAGCCACCGCAGACAAAAAACTCATAGCAATAGCTATGCGTGCAAACAAAGCAAAATAATCTGTTTTTATATTCATGCCGATTATGCATTAGTTCTGTAAAATGAAAGATAGTTTGTTTAATAATTTAACCAAACAGATATATAAAATGTTTCGAATATTTGCTTTCTGTAGTTGAAAGATTATTTCAACTACTGACCACCACTATTTATTGATTATCAGCTATAAGCATAATTTTTAAATGTAAAAACATAGGCAAATAAACAATAGAGACTATATCCAAAGTCTGTACTTACTTTCTCTTGGATACAAATTACTCCGTCTTTATAGACTTCACCGGATTGTTGAGAGCCGCTCTTAACGATTGGAAACTAACCGTCAGCAAAGCAATCAGGGTTATCAGCAAGGCCACTCCTGCAAAAATATCCCAACCGAGTGTAATCCGGTAGGCATAATCCTTCAGGTAGTGGTTAGCGGCATATAAAGATACAGGAATACCTATTACAAAAGAAATAAGTAAAAGTACCATATACGCCTTTCCCAACAAAAATAGTATATCTATTATTCTAGCCCCCAATACTTTGCGGACACCGATTTCCTTTGTTCGCTGTTCGGCAGAAAAGGCACTTAATCCCAGTAACCCCAAACAGGAGATAAAAATTGCCAGCATGGCAAATAAGGCAGACAGCTTTTCTACCAGATGTTCATCCTCAAACATATCATCGAAACGGTCGGTCATAAAGGTCGGCTCAAACGCATGATACGGTGTAAAAGAACGCAATACCGTCTGTACCCGCCCTATCGCTTCATACGTATCGATATCCGGTTTCAGACGAACAAACAATATATACGTTCTTTGAGGATCATAGAAAAACAAAGCAGACGCCGGCTCAAGTGTATAAAAATCATCGAACACGAAATCTTTCATAATACCAACTATCTCCCATTTGTGATCAGGCGACTGGCCGATTTGTCCTCCTACACGGCCTTCCCTTCCCATTCTTTTTGCCAGAGTTTCATTGATAAGGATTCCTGCCCCTCCCTTATTATTTTTCTTAGCCGGATCGATATCCGTTCCGTCAAGCAGTTTTATCCCGGCAGCATCTATCAAACCTTCCGACACAAAATTAAAAGAAATATAGGCATCATCTTCCGGATCTTTTCCATTCCAATACCAGGGATTGGTACGCATACTCGATTTCAGAATCGGACTGGCTGAAAACCCGCAATTTTCTACTACACCGGTATTGATCAGCTCATTCCGCACAGCCGAAGACGCATTGCACAATTCTTCGGTGGCCGGAAAACTTACCAGATTTTCTTTTTTTATACCGATATCCCGTTTTTGTACCAGCTGTATCTGAAGATAAATAACGAAAGTACTACAAATCAGGATAAATGCCATCGTAAATTGAAAGATAACCAACCCCTGACGTATCCATGCGGCACTTCCCCCTTTACTCACTTTCTGCATTTTCAACGTAGTCAACGGATTGAAAGAGGACAGATACAACGCTGGATAGCTACCGGCCAGAAAAGTACAAAACAATCCGATCGCCACCAGTCCGGTCACAATCGTCGGATCGAGCAGACTAAAGGATAATTGAACGCCTATAAATTCATTAAACCAGGGAAGACTCAACCAGATCAATCCGACCGACAGCAAAAGAGCTATCGATGTTATCAACCCCGATTCTACCAGAAATTGCCGGATCAGGTGTTTTCGTTTGGTTCCGAAGGTTTTCCGTACTCCGACTTCCAACGCCCGTTTTTGGGAACGTGCAGTCGATAGATTCATAAAATTGATACAGGCAATCAAGAGTATCAACACTCCGATCAGAAAGAAAAGGGAGACAGTCTTTATGTAGCCGCCACCAGTTTCCACCCCATCTTTAAACTGACCGTATAAAAGCATTTTATTAAGAGGATAAAGGAATATCTGAATGCTCTCACAAGCCGGCCCGGCTTTACGAAAAGCGAGTCCTTTCAGTTTCTCATTCAACTGCCCCAGATCCACTCCCGGTTCCAACTCGACATAAGTTTGCAGCCAGGAAGCCCCCCATTCGTTTACATTAAAAACATTTTTCATTTCCTCTACGAAGACACGAAAAGGTATCAGCCATTCAAATTGGAACGAAGTATTACCGGGCATATCCTCAAAGACTCCCGTTACTTGATATATAACTCCTTCATGAATCAGTCCCTTTCCTATCGGATCTTCTTCGTTATATATCTTTCGAGCCATCGACCGGCTGAGGACAATGGAATATTGCGGTTCGAAAGCGGAAGAGACATCACCACTTATGAACTTCATACCGATCAGATTAAAGAGAGTGGAATCGGCATAAGCTCCCTTTTCTTCAAAAGAGTCCGTTGTATTTTCCGGGACAAAAACGACTGTCTGAGCATTATATCTGCTACAACTCTTCACTTCCGGAAATTCGTCCTCCAAAACTTTTGACAGCATAGAATTTGATTCGAAGCTTGTTATACATTCATTCGAGACAGGAAAATAATGAGATGCACTGACATATATATTTCGGGAGTTAGGGATTGCTTTGTTGAAATTTACTTTACTTTCCACCCAGAGAAAGATAAGTGCAGCCGAAGTAATTCCGATTGCCAGTCCCAAGATATTCAAGAAACTATATATTTTGTTCCGGAAAATAATCCGGAGAGATCTTCTTATATTCATTGTGTAAGTTTTTTAGTTTGCGGTATAAGCTAATTCTTTCAGGAAATTTTCCGAAACAGGTTTCCCATCCAGCATATGAATAATCCGGTGGCTGTAACGGGCATCGTGTTCACTGTGTGTTACCATAACGATTGTGGTTCCGGCATCATTGAGCATAGTCAGCAGATCCATTATTTCCAGGCCGTTACGACTATCCAGATTTCCGGTTGGTTCATCTGCAAGGATCAGTTTCGGATCATTGACAACCGCCCGGGCAATCGCCACACGCTGCTGTTGTCCGCCCGAAAGCTGCGACGGGAAATAGTTACGGCGATGATTGAGAAGGACGCTTTTCAAGGCTTTCTCTACTTTCATTTTGCGAAGGGAGGCTTTCATTCCGCAATTTTCCAACGGCAATTCGATATTCTCAAATACAGTTAACTCTTCTATCAGATTGAAATTCTGGAAAACAAAACCGATATTCTCCCTTCGCAAATCGCAACGTTTGTCTTCATTTAATCCAATAATCTCAACCCCATTAAAAAGATAGGAACCCGAATCAGGATCATCAAGCAATCCCAGTATATTCAGTAAAGTAGACTTTCCACATCCCGACGGTCCCATAATAGCAACAAACTCATGTTCCTTTACATGAAGCGACATATTATCCAGAGCAATTGTCTCCACCTCTTCCGTCCTGTAGACTTTCCTCAAATCATTTATTCTAATCATAGTCTTATGAATAATTTAGCATGTTACATATAAATCCGGAACAATTGATATGCCAAAACAGCAATCCCCAATATATTAACCCATTAACAAAACGACCGCCCTTGAATAGTGTCCATAAACGGACACCTCATGTATGCCAATGGACAAAAAACAGGAACGACTTGGGCATTCACTTCATTCTTGATATATTTGCAACCTACTAACAAGAGTAATTATGAACTTACACCAGGCAAATATACTGATTGTTGATGATGATAAAGACGTTCTGACCGCCGTACGTTTTTTGCTGAAGATGGAAGTGAAAACAATACTGACAGAAACGAACCCGGACAACATTCATAAGCTGGTCACAGAGAATGACTTAGACATTATTTTGTTGGATATGAACTTCAGAAGCTCCATCAACACCGGCAACGAAGGTCTGTTCTGGCTGAAGGAAATAAAAAAACGAAAACCTTCCCTATCAGTCATTATGATTACAGCCTATGCAGATATAGACCTGGCCATCAAAAGCCTGAAAGAAGGAGCCGCAGACTTTATCGTCAAACCCTGGCATAACGAGCATCTGCTGAATATCCTGTCGGAGACACTTCGGAAACAGGCAACTCCGGACAGTAAAGAGAAAACAAATAAAAGAAATACTGATATAGAGATTATCGGAAACTCGGAAAGCATGCAGCTTTTGTTCCATAAATTGCAAAAGATAGCACCTACCGATGCAAACATATTGATCCTGGGAGAAAACGGAACAGGAAAAGATCTTGTTGCCCGCTACATCTATCAGTCATCCCTTCGCCGGAATCAGCCATTTGTAAAAGTAGACGTAGGTTCCCTAACGGAAACCCTTTTCGAGAGCGAACTTTTCGGACATAAAAAGGGAGCATTTACAGATGCGCGTGAAGATCGTACCGGTCTAATCGAGGCGGCAGACAAAGGTACACTTTTCCTGGATGAAATCGGAAATATAACTTTGCAACAGCAGGCCAAACTGCTGACCGTGCTGCAAAACCGTGAAGTGACCCGCCTCGGAGCCAATACCCCAATGCCGGTAGATATCCGTCTGCTGTCAGCAACCAACCTGCCATTACGGGAATTAGCCAACGAAGCAAAGTTTCGTAAAGACTTGATTTACCGAATCAATACAGTAGAAATAACCGTACCGCCTCTACGTGAACGAGGCGAAGATATTATCCTGCTGGCAGAACATTTCTTGAAAATGTATGAAAAAAAGTATTTCAAACAAAAGTTCCGTTTAGCCGACTCAGCCAAAAAGAAACTGATGCTGTATCATTACCCCGGCAATGTGCGCGAACTGCAATACACCATAGAAAGAGGCGTTATCATGGCCGACAGCGATGTGCTGAAAGCGGAAGACATCACCTTCTCTCCCTTGGAGCAACAGGAAGAAAATGCCCAACCGATACCGACACATAATCTGGATGATCTGGAAAAGACAGCCATCGAACAGGTTATTCAAAAACATAACGGAAACATATCGCAAGCGGCAAAAGAACTGGGATTAACCCGGGGAGCCTTATACCGCCGGTTAGAAAAACACGGACTATGACGATCGCCCTATCCATCCTAATAGTTACACTTCTGCTATATATAATATATGTACGCAGGAAAACAAAACAGGATATCGACGAATTTGCCGAGTCCATCATTAACAGAGATTTTTCAAGGAAATCCTCCCGGTTCCAGTCTATCGCGGATGCCTTTCTGAATCTGGCGGCCGAGAAAGAAGCGCAACAGCATTACCTGAAAGAGATGCTGGAACTGGTCGATACAGGTATCCTCGCCTATGATGTGGAAACCCATGAATCACTATGGATGAATGACTCTTTTACTACCCTGCTCAACATTCCCCATATCAAGAACATCAACTGGCTGAAAAAGCAAAACGAAAACCTTTTCAATGAACTGCTCGATATCCCGGTAAACAAAAGTACCCTGATAACGATCCATGCCCGGAGGCAAACCATCAAAACAATGACAAACGCTTCCGTCTTTCAAACCGGAGGGAAAACCTACAAACTGATTGCATTCCATAATGTAAGCGCAACGATGGAAGAAGTCGAATCGGGTGCCTGGAAAGGATTACTCAATGTAATGACTCATGAGATAATGAATTCTATCGTTCCCGTCTCATCCCTCTCGGATACGCTCAGAAGAAAAATACATACATTGAAAGAAAATGTATCCGAACCGTCTACTACGGATCTGGAAGATATGGAACTGGCGATGGATACAATTCACCGGAGAAGTGAAGGCCTACTGCGCTTTGCTGAAACCTATCGCAATCTAAGCCAAAAGATAGTACCTGATATGAAATCATATAATCTCTATGACTTGCTGAGTTCTGTTCATTCCCTGATGAATCCTTCCCTTCAACAAAAAGGGATCGCTTTCACGCTAAAGACAAACGCTCCTGAAGTCACCGCCTTTATGGACAGGGATTTGATAGAACAGGTTATCATCAACTTCATAACCAATGCCACCTATGCCACAAGTGAAAAAGAGAATCCGCAAATACATCTTTTCTCAGGGTTTGACTCAGAAGGACATCCTTACATCACCGTTGCCGATAATGGCAGGGGCATCCCCGATTCAATCCGCGACAAGATTTTCATTCCATTTTTCAGTACCAAGAAAAACGGCAACGGTATCGGTCTGAGCATTTCCCGGGAAATCGTCAAACTGCATAACGGAAAGCTGCACGTACAAAGCCAAGAGAAAGAAGGAAGTGCCTTCACCATCCTATTCAGTAAGAAGGATGAGTAAGTTTCATCCAACCGATAGAAAAAACAGTCCGCATAAAAAGCCTCATCTCTTCCCATCCAACAAAAATACACGAAATAAGCAACAGCCAACACTTTAAAGTGTCAGAATCATTTTTCATTTTGTAGTCGGAACATTTACCAGATTTCACAGACACATGATATATGATTCTATTCCTTTGTTTTTTAAGAGAAGGAATAATCCAAAGGAAGGCTGTTGCTAATGTATGATATGAATATTATAAAATTTAAGGATTCTTTGATCAGAAGGAACCGACAATACCCATTGATGAAAATCTTCTAACGTCATCTTCCTTGTATAAGGAACGTCCTTTTTGGTCAAAATAAAAATAACAGAAATACTTTCAATAGGTTCTTGTGTTTCTTTTCTGATTTTGTAATCTTGCGTAATAGGGAAAAAATTATGTTCATTAAAGCATAGTTGTTGAGATGGTTCAGCCGGATTAGGATACACAATATTTCCTTTTCCTGCTTCATCAAACCAAAACACATGAACATAACAAGTTTTGGTAGGGCGAATGCTAAATGAAAAATTTTCACCATCTTGATAAGGAACTTCCTTTATTCCTTCAATATAAGCATCAAACTCCAAATCTCGTTTATTTTCTCTAATTCGGATAACCGCATCTATATCAACAGTATAAAACAGATGTTTCTCTTCTGTGAGAATCTGTTCTTTCACAATTTTAAAATTCGTTATCTCTCCAGAAAACTCAGAGCTACTTGAACTAACAAAATGATTTAAGCGATCTGATATAGAGCTCGTATTCATAACCGCAAAAAATTCCGATATGCCTGCATTTTGAAGAGCATTGTTCTTTGCATCTTCTATGGCTTTACTTCTTGCTGCTTCAGGTGTAATATTTGCTATTTCCCAACATCCCGTAGCATGAACCCTTTTGGTTTGTGCAAAAAGGGTCGAGACAGAAAGAGCAAACAAAATAAACAGAATAGATAGTATTTTATGCATATCAGAATTAATTGGATTATCTACAAAACTAATGCTTTTTTACTCTTGTTGCAAATTTGTATTATTGGTTGATATAATTTGTTTGATTCCTGTCAAATTATCCAATTTGTCATGCAAATGTTCGGCTTCTTGTTCCAAATTACGATGGATACTTTTGATTGCCACATCTGTTGCAGCTTTAGAACTATAAGAAAGACAAACCATTACTTCCACATTTTTATTACTCAAATCTCTATAAATCTCAATCTCTTTCGCAACACGTCCTAGATCTGCAATGATTAATTCTTTACTTGCTTGTACTGCCTTGTTGATTGCAACGGCTTCCTCACTTGTTAATTCTTTATTAGAAACACTGCTTTCTATAAGTGAACTGATATTGGAACTCATTAATCCAGCCAGTTCAACTTTAGCCTGATGATTTGCTTGCATCTTTGCCGAACTGACATTACCTCCAATCACTCTTGAATTGGCAACAAGGTATGCCGGTAATCCTGATTCATCTGTTGTGACAGATTTTATCCATGCATTTTCAATTTGTTTTTCTAAAGGAATACCACCAATAAATGTCTTGAATCCCTCTTTTTTGTACGTTTTTGCTTCTTTTCTTGCTTGTTTGATAGCTGTCTGTTTTAATTCTTTCCGAAGTTCGGATTTAGGTTGTGTTGGGTTACTTGGTTGTTTGCTACTACCACATCCCATAAAAAAAGTGCACAGACTGAATAAGATAAATACATACTTTGTTCTCATTTTGATTATATTTTAAATTGTTATTTGTTCTATTATCTGCTTCAATATGAATTTGTGACATTCGAACATGAAAAAATTAGTCCAATATGTAGATCTGGGCTTTTTGTTCCTTATAACGTGGTATTGATTGCCCTACTTTTGCATGTAAGTATGTCGGATCGCAAATAATATATTTTTCACCTTCCACATTGACGAAGTCACCGGAAACAGGTCTGTTAAACTTGACTGCTGTTGTTACATGGTCTGGATAATCCAATAGAACAACCTGCAATCCCAAAAAACGTCTGACTAGTTGTGAGAACAAAACAGATCTGTCCTCACAATCGGAAAAAGGGTAGTAAAACAGTTCTTCCGCAAAGAAAAACTTTTCATACCCAAACTGTTGCAGGTCGTTTTTGTATTCAAACGAGGTCTGCACGAACTGCAAAAGATAATTCACCGCTTCTTGTTCTGTCTTATCCGATAATTGGGGTAACAATTCTTTCTCAAGACTTTTTCGTGTTATGTTGGAAAGCGGAGTATTGGCATAAACCGAAATCTCAGTTTGCGGATACGTCTGAAACAGATCAATCAGATTTTTGTTTATGTTGATGCTATATTCCTTATCTCCGACATGACATTGTTTGGCATGCAATGATAAAGATAACCTGAAAGGCCTCTGGGCATGCAAATTTATGTGTTTGATCGTATTGGGATAATCAATTGTATAGGAATATATACCTCCATCTGTATTTGTGTCTTCCAATATATAATATTTTTCACCATCAAAATTAATAAAAGGTTTTCCATAGACCGTTGTCTGAAAAGGGACAAGATGAGTGAGTCTGTTGTTACATCTGCCAATCTTCATCCGAAATCCCAACTGATTCATAATGAATATAGAAAAAATCGTTTGTTCGTTTCTTCTTCCAGGATAAAATTTTTCCGTGATTCGACTTAATAATTGGAACATTCCCCAATCATTCAAATTCATATCGTTTTTGTAAAAAAGTAATGTGTTGATCAATTCCGTATAAGGTGAATCGGATAATTGTTCCCATACAGATGCTATTGTCTTCTCATCAAGGTTCGTCAAAAAATATTTGTATTCGGGAAAATAAAGGAACTGTAGCTCCGAACCATAATATGAGACCATTGTTTTCTGTCCTTTTTCTTTGTTTGAAATAGGCGCATCCCACAAATTGACATCTTCCGATGAAGCTTTTTGGCGAATGATGCTATCTATCTCCAATTCCAAAGTAGAATCGCTTTCTTCCGGTGCAATTTGTACATCCATCTGTGGAATCGGTTTCTTGGGAACTGGAATCGGGTGATTTGTTTGGAACTTGATCCAGTTTTCTTCTATCGATTTAATAAAAACTTTATTGATAGAGTCATTATAAACCACATATTGTTGATGCATCTCATTCTTGAATGTATCAAACTGTTCCTGAAATGTATTTTGTCCGTAGGAGGCCACGGATAGGATTGATACGATACTGATGGCTAAGAACTGTTTCATTGAATTTACTTTTGATTATTCCTTTATTAGTTTCCAGTTTTTCCAAACTTCAGAAATAGCTCTCGAAGTTTGCACTTGAGGTGTCTGCATCTTCCGGTTTACGTCGAATGCATGAGACTTTACGTTGTTGATCAGATAGGTAGCCAAATCAGCATAAGATGTTGTCCCCTTGCTTTCCTGTAACTTTTTTAACAGGAAATAGGTAAACATCCTATGTTGCTTTTCTTCATAAGGATAAGCAATTTCCGCATCGGTAGTTGCGCTGAAGACAACCAAATTACCGTTTAAGATTTCTTTACGTGGAGTAACTTCTATACCCGCCCCATCTACTAATGCTGTCAAAGCTCCTTCATCACTTTTCCCACTAAAACAAGCATCCAAGAATACTGTAGCGGAAAGGGCTCGCATATCGGCTAAATCCCGATATAGGTTTTCGGCTTTTAAAGCGGCTTGTAGCGTTGTCGAACTACAATCTACCGGTAAAAGGTGCATACCATTTGTCTTGATATCAGACATTCCATGACCGGAAAAATAAAATACGATATGTACATTCCCGTTTTTTGCCTTGACTGCGTTTTTCAGGAATTGAATGGATGTCAGCATATCGCCATAGGTCGCATCTGTTTTGCTGAATATGTTCCGGGATGGGATACCTAATGTATTGATACAATATTGGTAGAAAATCTTGGCATCATTACTTGAAAACCGAGTTTGAGATTCGTAATGATAATGTTCATTACCAATGATAACGGCATAGGTTTCATCATTCGTAATTCCAGTTTTCGGTATCTGCATATCAACGTCAGACAAGTTATTTGTGGGTTGTTGAGCAACCTGCCGGTATCGATTCTCTATATTTAGCTCTCTCAACTTGGTTAATTCCGGATCATACGAAATATTTAAATGTGCATACGTGTTCTGTGCACGACTATCATAAACAGCCTGTTGTCCATTAGGTAGTGTGAAAGTCAATTTGTCCAAACCGATATAATTGTCAGAAAAATAGAAATCAGGTTGGCTGACTTTTACTGAATCAAAATAGGAGATGAATTCTCTGGCTGTTTTCCCTCGCGGGACTTTTACGGTCAATTGTCCGAATTGCTCGGAACGAATCAGAAAACATTCATTATCCGGGTCGTAGTCTCCTTCAATATGAAACTGGTTCCAATTAATTGTTTCTGCATATTTTTTCTTATAAATGGCTAATGCTTCGTTTTCCCATTTCGTTATTTGGCTGAGGCGATTTTCATCGCTTGTCCGTTCTTTATATTGTTGTGTCGATTCTTCGTACCGATCCCATTTAAGCCAAGTTTGTAGGCGAGGTTCAACATAGGAACGGACGTAGGTTTCTACGGGGACGCGGTACTGGAGAGGGGCACTAACTTGAGCACACTCATTTTGTGCTATACCTTTATTCCACAAATTAAAAATAATCAATATTTGAATAAGACGTTTCATATTAATCTGATTTTATTTATCTAAAACTAACCTAAACCCAACACTATTAGAATAAATTCCATTTGGATTAAATGAGCTTCGTGTTGTTATTCCTCCCCATCCCCATCCTTTAACTACTTTTTCTGTACCCGTAGATGGTCCTTGAGGGTTGTGCGTATTGGATATTATTAATGGAGACGAATACCAGTCAGAACAAAATTCTCCTACATTTCCAGTCATATCATAAATACCCAATTCATTCGGTTGCTTTTGCCCAACAAAAACAGTTGTTTGAGCTTTCACAACAGGCCAACCTACATCTTTAAAAGCATTACTACCACTATAAGCATATCCTTTGCTTTTATTTCCACCACGAGCAGCATATTCCCATTCAGCTTCAGTGGGTAAACGATATTTTTTATCTGTAAGATTATTCAATTTATCTATAAACTCTTGAGCATCATTCCAGGATATCATTTCAATCGGTAAATCATCACCTTGAAATTCAGAAGATTTTTTCCCCATTACATCAAACCACTGTTTCTGAGTAACTTCATATTTCCCAATATAATAGCTATCTAATGTTACAAGCTTCTCATTATTTAATAAAAAACTACCACCTTCTACCTCAATCATTGGTATTTGAGGTATTTTAGTTTGAGATGATTCTTTTATTTTATAATTAACTATAATCCTATATGAAATGTATTGATCATATTTAATAGTTAGAATAGCTATTTTATCTCTGGATGTATAGTTATAATCTAAAGTTATATAACAATGATCTCCTGAATATCCAGATTCATTTTCAAGTTTACACCAGGTAGTATCATTAATAGAGGCAGTCCAAAAACCTGGACAAAGAATATCCATTCCCATTCTTGATATATACGTACCTGCAGATACTCCACAAACATAACCTCCAATAGGATTATTTTTCATATCTTGTACTACCAAGTGTTGCCTTGTCCCAGTCTGATCTTTTATTGTTATTTTGGCAATTCTACATTTTGAACTATTATTAGGAGCGATTTCATAATAAATTATACTATTTCCTCTCCCTGTAGGTGTTTGAATTTTACACCAGTCTTGATCAGATGTTACAGTCCATGAAGAATTTGCTGTTATTGTAAAATAACAAGATTGATCTCCTTCTGGTTCTACACAACTTGCTAATGAAGAAAGAGTAAACTGACCTTCCGGATTGAGATTTTCTGCTTGTTCTAATGTAATAGATTCTATTTTATCTAAATACTGAATTTTTATATTTGCATATCGCTTACTTCCTAAAACATTTTCCTGTACCAAAATATTGATACCTTTGTTGTCATTTCCTGATTGAATATCGATTGTACACCAATCCTGATCACAACTAATCTCCCAATCAATATTTTTAGCTTCAATTTCAAACTGGAATGTTCCACCTTCTGCTGGAGCCTTTATCGTTGTTGTTGAAACTTTTAGATATTGTTCATTTGTTTGGAACGATTTTATTTCTCCATAATGAATTGTTCCATTTTTGTATTTGGCATAGGCCTTATAGTAATAAGTCGTTCCCGAATCCAATTCTTTAACTTCAAAGCTGAAATTATTACCGGATGGACTTATATTTGAGACTGTCTGAAGATTATCTTTGCATAATTCGTCTGTTGAATATAGAATACCAACTTCACTCAGATTAGTTCCTTCAAAACTCAAGGACAGAATTGCTGTTTCTGTAGTTATCCCAGTTGCATCACCGGTTTTTACGGAAGGCGAAAGTGTTATAAAGTTTTTTATCTCACCAAACATCTGATTCCCCTTTTTGTCTTCTGCAAAAACTTTATAGAAGTATTCCTTTCCCTGTTCAAGTCCATTCAAAGAAACAGAGATTTCACCGTTTGCCTTTTCTGCATATTGTATTTGGGCATTCGATAATCCTTTTTCCGTACCATACATCACTCCTGCTTTGTTCGCATTTCCAGTTAAAGAAAATTGAATGATAGAAGAAGTATAGTTGATAGAACTACTTTTGATATTATTTATAGCAATAGGATCGGAAGGAATAGGTTCCTTTTCACAACTAAACAATATAATATTTAAGAATAGTAATATACTAGATACAAAAAGACTTCTCATATTATCAATATTATTATTGTTGAATTTTCTATTTATATATAATCTCTGCATGATCATCATGATAAGCCTCTATAACCGTTGATGCCTGAATCATTTCA
>NZ_QSDP01000063.1:0-36983 GCF_003463685.1 Parabacteroides sp. AM58-2XD | reverse complement strand
ATCAAACGAATAAATGATTAGATACGCTTTCAGTAAAGCTTCTAATGAATTGAACCACTTAAACGGATCTTTTTGGACTTTTTTTGAAAATAATTTGATTTCATCTAAATTATTTCCGGCCGGGATGTGTATTAATATAAGAACGGTTAGAAAAAAGTCATATGCAAGATAAAGATATATTATTTGAGAATTTAATGAACGAATACATTGCGGGTTCAATAACCGATGAAAATAAAGGTATTTTGTTTTCGTTGGTGGAGAAGTCTGAATTGTATAGGAAGCAATACGATGAGATGGTCAAGCTGTATGCTCTTCTTCATGTCCCTGCTTTTGAGGCTCAGAAAGATTCTAAATATACAAATTTGAAAGAGAGGTTACATGTATCATCCGGTATGACTGTCGGACGTAAATGGGTAATCTATGCCCGGAATGTAGCTGCGGTTATCTTATTAATGGTAACAGTTTCTTTAGGTTCTATATTTACATATGAAGAACTGGATAATTCCGGAGATATGCTGTATAACGAGACAACGGTGCCACTGGGTTCACAGACAAAGATTCTTTTGCCGGATGGTTCGACAGCAGTCCTTAATTCCGGTTCTATTCTGAAATATCCATTATCTTATGGAAAGAAAGAGCGTAATGTTTATCTGGTAGGAGAGGGGTATTTTGAGGTGGCCAAGAACAAAGAAAAAGTATTCCAGGTACATGCCGGAGATATGAAGGTCAAAGTGACGGGTACTGTTTTCAATGTCCGGTCATATCCCGAAGACCTTTCAGCCGAAGTCTCTCTGATTAACGGAGGGGTAGATGTTTCTGTCAATAATAAATATGTTCGCTTAAAACCTGATGAAAAAGCTATTTATAATCGTGGAACAGGACAATTGTACAGCGAAAGCACTGAATCCTATAAGTCAGCGTTGTGGACAACCGGAAGGCTGAGTTTTGTGAATACTTCGTTTGCCGAAATATTGAAAGACATAGAACGGAAATATAATGTAAAGATTCATGTAGAAAGTGATAAGGTCGAAAAGGAATACTTTTCAGGAAGTATCAATCTGGAAATGTCGCTTCAGGAAGTGTTTAATTTTATTGATGTGGATAAGAAATATCGGTTCGAAGTAAGCGGTGGTGTTATTTCAGTGAAAGATAGATAAAGAGAATGATTAGTTTTTATGTTTAACCTAAAAAGTATTATTATGATAGAGAGTGGATAAAAAGGAATCGGAGATGGTTGGCACTTCTCTCCGATTCACAAAAGATTTTAATTCAATTAGTTGTTAACTAACAAATTTCTTACAAAGATATGAAAAGAAATTATTCTTTGATAAAACAATTAAGTTCATTTATAGTATTGAGCGCAATAACCTCATCTGTGTATGCCAATACTATAATGCAAGATGTAAAAATTACTATAAATCGTCAAAATGCTCCCATAAGCAGAGTACTTGACGATATAGAAGAACAGACCGGTTATTCCATTTTGGTGCGTAATAACGACATAAATGTGAAGAAGAAGGTTTCGGTAAATGCAGACAATAAAACGATCGAACAGGTATTAGCCTCTGTTTTTAAAGGGATGGACGTGCGATATGATGTTGAAGGAAAGACAATCTCCATTTACAAACCTGATGTAACCGTAGTCCAGTCTGTTAACCAGCAGAAACGTATCGTAAAAGGTGTCGTTGTCGATAAAAACAATGAACCGGTAATCGGGGCCAATGTCATAGATAAAGGTGACAAGACGAATGGTACCATTACGGATATAGATGGTAAATTTACTTTGAATGTCGCAGATAATGCAGCATTGGAGATCTCCTTTATCGGGTATAAGTCTCAGGAGATACCAACGAAGGGAAAAATGAACCTGAATATTGTCCTGATGGATGATACGGAATTGCTGGATGAGGTTGTTGTGGTCGGTTATCTGACACAGAAAAAAACGTCATTAACAGGAGCTGTGTCAAACATGAAGATGGAAGAAAACCTGACGACTATTCCGACAGCCTCGGCTGCAAATTTATTGGCAGGAAAAATGGCGGGTGTCAATATCTCTTCTAAAAACGGGCTTCCGGGTACAAATCCGAAATTACAAATCCGTACCATCTCTTCCTGGAAAGAGGAAAAATACAATCCGCAGCCGGTAACTTATGTCATTGATGGTGTCGTTAGGGATGCTACGTCTTTCAATGCGATGAGCGCAAATGAAATTGAAGATATTTCTGTATTGAAAGATGCGGCTTCGGCTGCTATTTATGGATCACGTTCGTCCGGTGGTGTTGTTATCGTAACGACCAAGAAAGGTAAGATTGGCAAGCCGACTATCAATTATTCGTATGGTTTCTCTGTCGATACACGTACGAAAGGTTATGATCTGACGGATGGTGTGCAAACGGCCGAGATATATAACCGTGTCAATCCTGAATCTACCAGTAAATGGACACAGGAAGAGATCGACCATATCGCTTCTATTAATGGCGGATACGGATATAACCAGTTGGATGAAGTATATCAGAACCCGACTACGCAAACACATAATTTGAATATCTCGGGTGGTAATGACCGGATTCATTATTTTGGAGCAGCTTCCTACATGAAACAACAAGGGTTCTTGTCTCCGCTTACATACGATAAATATAATATCCGTATGAATGTGACGGCTAAAGTGACTGACGATTTTGAATTGTATACCGGATTTTCATTAACCAATGACAAGATCGGTCGTATTGCCAGTGACGGTACGGATTGGGCATACGATACGTATGGTAAATTGCGTATTTGGCAACCGGAGCAGCCAGTATTTACCGATAGTGGAAAATTGGTTGATTACGGTTGGATCGGCAATGTGGGTGCCCGTGTATTGGGTTATGACGGATATCGTTATGATAAGCGTCTGAATCCGACATTTACCGTAAAGGGAACATATAAAATGCCTTTCCTGAAGGGATTGAGTGCCAGTGTTCAATACAACAGGACTTGGACGCACAATACGGTGAACGGGTATTATACTAACTATGATATGTATATCACCAAACATAGTGGTGCCAACGGACGTATCATGTCTACACGAGATGAAGATATTGTCGGGGTTAAGCGGTCCAGCCAATATGGCAGGGATTATTTGCGCAAGGATTCCAAATGGGGAGATACTCAACAGTTGAACTTCTATTTAAATTATGCCAATACGTTCAACGATGTGCATAATGTGGCTGCGGTATTATTGACAGAGTGGTCCGAAGGGTTCAATGACAGTGTTTATGGTCTCAGAGAAACTTTCCCGACTTATATGACTGACCAGTTTTGGGCGGCAGGTAGCTCGCGAGAGTTCACCTCCGGTGGGGGAGATCCCTCTTATAAAAACGGACGTATGTCTTATGTAGGACAGTTCAGTTACTCATATGCAAATAAATATTTGTTAGGTTTCTCTTTCCGTGAAGACGGTTCCATGAACTTTGCTCCTTCTCAGCGTTGGGGGTTCTTCCCGGCAGGTTCTGCCGGCTGGGTACTGTCTGAAGAAAACTTCTTCAACAAGAAATGGATCCAGTTTATGAAGCTTCGTGGTTCTATCGGTCTGACCGGTGACGACTCTGTCGGTGGATGGCAATGGCAAGAATCTTATACGGCTGTCAAGCTCAATGATAACAATAATGTCTTACCGGCTTATTTCGGCAAGAATCCTTCTAAACATGTCGGTTTGAATTACGGTAATGTAGTCAATCCGAACCTGACATGGGAAAAGGCATTGAACTATAACGTCGGTTTGGATATGACCTTCCTGGATCATTGGAATTTGAGTGCAGATTATTGGTTCCGTAAATCATACGATATCTTGGATAATCGTCAGGCAACATTGCCTACTACTTTTAGCCGTGACATGCCTGCCGAAAACTACGGTAAGATGAACGCGCAAGGTATCGACTTGCAATTGGGGTATAAGGGAGCAAGCCACGATTTCAACTACTATGGTAATTTGACTCTGTCTTATGGATGGAACGAAATCAAATATAAAGACTACGCCGAAAACGCTCAATGGATCGATATTCCTATCGGCACATCTACAAGTCGTTGGGTTGCGTATGATTTTGATCGCATTATCCGTACACAAGAAGAGTTGGACGCTTTCAATGCGGAACATCCGAATTATTCATTTAAAGGTATGAAGCCGGAATTAGGTATGCTTGTTTATAAAGACCATTCAGGTCCGGATGGCACACCCGATGGCGTTGTCGATAGCTGGGACCGTGTAGTGTTGCGTGATAAGAACTTCCCGGTACAATATGGCTTGAATTTGGGTGGTAGTTGGAAAGGACTCAGTTTGGACATGATGTTCTCCGGTGAGTTGGGCAGAGACCGTTCTTTCCGTGATTTGGCGGGCAATGTGGAATGGAACCGTGTATGGGCTGAATGGTATGACAACAGTTGGACTCCTGAAAACCCGAATGCCATGCTTCCGAAACAGGTGAGCGCAAATGCTCCGAGAACATATAAGGACGATGACTGTCAGTTTTGGTTGAAGAAGACTAATTTCATGCGTTTGAAATATCTCACATTGAGCTATGACCTGCCGAAGGGACAGTTATACAATAAACTATTTGACAATGTACGGCTTTTCGTGACTGGGTCTAACCTTTTTGTATTAAGTAGCTTCAAATATTATGATCCTGAACTGGAACATGGCAATGCCTATCCGATTATGCGGTCATTCAATTTTGGTATTGATGTGAAATTTTAAATCTGAAGTAAACAATGAAACGATTCAAATTATTAGCAGGTCTGCTTTGTGCTTTTCTTATGTATGGATGCAGTCTGGATTACGAAAATACAAATTCCATCACACCGGACGGAGTATGGAAAAATTCTGAAATGATCAATGCGTTCCTGTCTAACATCTATGGAAACATGATGCCCGGTTGGCCTATTGCTGCCAACAATACGGATGAGGGTATGAATGGACCGACAGAAATGAACCAGTATGTACGTGGAGAATATTCCGTAGATATTAGTGGGCAAGGTTTGGATTATCGATTTATAGAAAGGATTAATTTCTTTTTAACGAATCTGGAAACGGTTGAACTTTCTGTTTTGACTCAGGTAGAGAAAGACCGAATGCGCGGACAAGCCTTGTTTTGGCGTGCGTGGGATTATTGGGGAAAGGTGTTCACATTGGGTGGTGTCCCTTTGATCTTGGAGGGGCAGGATGTATCTGATATCAATTCATTGTTGGTATCCCGTAATTCAACAAGTGAATGCATGGCACAGATCGTGAAAGACTTGGATGAGGCTATTTCTTTGCTTCCGGATGTATGGGGAGATAGCGACTATGCCCGGATTGATAAGGGATGTGCTATGGCTTTCAAAGGACGTGTTCTGTTGGCATACGCCAGTCCACTATTTAATCCGAACCACGATCAGACTCGTTGGCAGCAGGCCTATGAGGCTAACAAAGCCGCAGTCGATTTCTTGCAGGGCGTAGGTAAAGGACTGTATCAAGGTAAATATGCAGATATTTGGTATGACGAACAAAACTGCGAGGTTATCATGGTGAACCAATTTTTCGGTCCGGACCATTATCTGGATCAGAAGAATATCCGACCGCTTCCTTTGACAAAGGATATGGCTGATCAAAACGAGGCTATCTTGCCATTGCTGTTGGCTTTTCCGAAAGCGGATGGAACACCGCTGGAGCTGGATGTAAACCGTTTAGCCAATGATATGGATTATAACCATGAATTCGTAAATGAGTTCTACAATAACCGTGATCCACGTTTCCATGCCACGATATTTTGTCCGGGTACGGAGTATCCCTGCAACGATGTACTTATCGGTGACAATAAGTATTGGAATGGTTGGCATATCCTGAGCGATGGAGCTTATGCTCACCTTACCATGGATGAGTTCGGAAAAGCTGCCGGAGCCAGTTCGAACTTCTATCAACGCAAAGGTCTTGACTATAACATTAATGCCAGTAAAGTATATGAAGCTCAGGTTGATTGGGTTGAAATTCGTTTCACAGAGGTGTTGATGAACTATGGTGAGTGTGCAAATGAAGTAGGTAAGAGCAGTGAAGCATTGCAGGTGTTATATGATGTCCGGAAACGTGCCGGTATAGAAAACACAACAGGTAACTATGGTATTACAGCTACTTCACAGGGTGATATTCGCGAAGCATATATGACCGAACGTTACATCGAATTCGCTTACGAGGGTAAACGCTGGAACGACTTGCGTCGCTGGAAACGTTTCGACATCCTGAACGAAATCAAATACCGTTCGTCTCTTTGGTTGGTTATCAACGATTACAGTGTAGTGAAAAATGGTAATTTCGATTGGGCAAAAGACATGTTCGATCCGGAAGTCAATAAGCTTTTCCGTTTCGATTATATCGAATGCGTGGATGGTGACAAGACTCTGTATCGTTTTAACCTGGATAACAACCATTGGTTCTATCCGCTCAAGAAGAATGACTTGGATCGCAATTCCAAACTGGAACAAAACAACGAATGGGGCGGCACTTTCGACCCGTTGAAATAAGTGTTTGATTTGAATTGATTGACTAAAGCATGCAGATTTTATCTGTAAAGATTTGTCTGCATGCTTTTTCATACCTTATAAGCAAAATACTTTTAATCTTTAAATTTATATACTCTCTCACACGTTTGAAACAGGCGCGCCTGATTGACTATCCGGTGACGTTGTATGTCGGTGCGCGTCCGGACAACGGGGAGAGTGACAGGCCTGAGATAGAATAGGCTTGGATGTGATAAGCCCCGGTATCGGGGCTTACTTTGTTTTTAGGAGGATGTTAAGGTGGTTAAAAGCACTAATAATCCACTGAAAAGGCAGTTTTTTGCTATGTTTAGGCAAATAGCCAACCTGTATTTTTGTTTAATAATCTACAATTATACGATGGAAAAGAAATTATTATCATTGGCAGCGGTAACTGTTCTGTTATCCGGCTGTAATTTAAATACGTCTCAATCCTTTCAAACCGATTATTTCGGTATCGATGTCGATTCGCACGGTTATATCACGGGCATGTATAACCTGACGCGCGAGAGTCGCAATTTCAGTCCGGCCGATCAGCCGTCGCCTTTGTTGGCACTTTACGATAGCGGTTTGAAACGTTATTATTATCCGCAGAAAGCCCGTTATGCGGGAGGCAGATACAAACTGGAATATGAAAACGGTTCGGTGGCGACCGTGCGGTTGGACGAAAAGGACAAATATTTCAAATTGACCTTGGAGGATTTAACGCCGCGCGAGGGTATCGATGGTGTGCAGTGGGGAAATTATTATACCAATATTAATAATGTATTAGGCGAAATGATCGGAGTGGCGCGTGATACATCGGCTGCGGTCTGCTACGCGATCGGGGCGTTGGCATTGGACGACAATACGATCGGCGGGGAGTCGCGTTATACGTCAGAGACAGGCGCAGGGGGCTACATTGTCCATACGCCTGATCTGGAGAAGTATCCGTTGCCATTGACTCTTCATGAGGGAGAGAGTTTTTCCGTAGGGGGCGACGGGTTCAGCGATGTGGCTTTTTATAACCGGAAAGAGCTGTTTTATCGTTCGTTGTATGGTAGCACGGCGGGAGTGGATTGCAACGGACGCATCAATATCCGTTACCATTCGCGTGACCGCCGCGGGGAAAATATGATTTACACACCGGAAGGAGTTGCGCTTGTGAGTGAAAAATTCCGTTATCACCAACAGCGGCAAGCGGTGCCTGGTGTCGATTATATCGGTTCTTCCATCGCCTTGTGGGGAAGTCCTGATAGTACGGCGTTGATGGATGTCATCCAGACGATTGTCTTGGAAGAAGGGTTACCTCATCCCATTTTCAACGGGAAATGGGTGAAAGACCCGACCTCTTTCATGCCCGACTTGCAGACATACGGGAACCGCTACGATAGTATCGCTTCGTATGCCAAGCAAATGGGATTGAAGGTGATCAATGCTTATGACCAGGGTTTCTTGGTTCCTGACCGGGCAAATGAGGGTTATCTGGATGGAAAGGACCAGCCACGTAAGACGTATCGTTTTTCGGATGGTACCAGCTTGTCGCATCGTGAGTATGCCGACCTCTGGCTAAGGATGGTTTGATTTTGGGGCGTACCAATATCACGACCTCTTTGGCTCCCGGCACGAAAGATTGCAGCCCGTTCCCGTCAGATAGCGTGTGTATCTTGAATCGTCATTATTTGAGTGAAGATATATCGGAGAGTGATACTTTGATTTATGTGGATGCTCCGGATTACCTGAACGAGTTGATCGCTTCGGACCAGTTTTGTCCGCTTAACTTCGTAAAGATAGGGAAGGAGTTGATTCATTTTACCGGTGTGTCGGCAGAAAAGCCTTATCGGTTGTTGAACGTGGCACGAGGTTATTGGGGAACGATACCGGCAGTCCATGGCAAGGGGGATGCGGTCGACAAGTTGCAGGCGACTACTTGCTGGGGATACCAGGGACTTATCCCGAATTTGGAGTTACAGGATGAATTTGCACGTTATTATGCGGATGTTGCCGGACGGTCAGGATTGGGGCTTTATGATTTCGACGGTCAGGAGTTCTTGTTCTTTAACGGGATGGGTGGTTATTCGGTTAAAAGGTTTTACCGGACGATGTTCGACCAAGCAAAGAAGTTGAACTTGCCAGCTGACATCCGGTTTACCGGTGCCGGTTTGAGCGAAGGCTCCTGGCATTATCAAAGCGTATGGAATGTAGGTGGCGGTAAGAATATTTATGATGCAGATTTACGTGTCTGGGGAAGCACGACCAGCCAGGGAAAGGATTTGCGCGATGTGACGTATGCGAACTATTTCCCGTCCAGCTTTGGTGTTAATTTCCCTATTACGGCAGCGTCGACTGTAGAGCAATATGAACATATAGAGGCTATTGCAGTAGGACATGGAACTACTTATTTCTTGAAAATAGGTCAAGAGGATGTGGAAAGTTGTCCCCAGAAATATGCCATCTTCAACGTGATCCGTACATGGGAGGAAGCCCGCCGGGCGAATGCCTTCCCGACCTATATCCGTAAGATGTTGCAAAATCCGGCATTGAGTTGGCGGTTGGAAAAGAAGGTGGATAATGAATGGACGTTGTTCCAGATGGAGAATGGCCAAAAAGGGCGTTCTTTCGATTTGAAGGCGGATGAAAACGGTTTTTGTTTTGTTCCGTAAGAGAATGATGTAAGAAATATTATGGTAATAGTAAAGAATAATAAAAGTAAAATGAGGAAACAACTGTTTTTATTAGCCATAGGTTTAGGTACAATCAATAATTTGATATATGCGGATAGTGTTTCTTGGTTACCTAAGGAGGGGACGGCGAAAAGTACTATCCGTCTGTTGGAGTGTTCTTACGATAAAGCTCAATTAGTAAAGGCAGAGGAGATTACTTCCGCCTCTTCAGATTGGGATGTAAGCCTTGCCGGAGAGCCAGAAGGACATGCAACCCCTTACGGCACGCAATATGTATATGAGTACACTTTCAAGGCGAAACGTACCCTGCAATCGGCAGGTGTGGCTGTTGCTTTCGACCGTTATAACTGGAGTAGTGATAATTATGTCATGATACCGTCTGTGGTTTATAACGGCAACCGGCAACGGATTGTTAACCGTCCGTATGCGACAGGTTTGGATTTAACGGATTACAGGAGGCCTGATCTGGCATTAACCTCAAATCCGATACCCCAATTGTCTCCTGAGTTTGGTGCGCCATCCAAGTTGGAGGTGTTGGTGAACAATGCGGCTACTCCGGCTATCGCTTGGTTGGAACGTGCCCGGCAGAAAGGGTATGTTTTGCTGACTGACCAAGGGATAGAACAGAATGGAACGATTTACGACCATGCTTTAATCGTAGAAGAAAGTCCGGATCGTTCCGTATCATCGATGATAGTCAGTGCACCCGGTGTGCGTGAGAAGAAGCCGCAGTTTATCGGTTTTAGCGAAAGCCCGGATCGGGGACTTTCTTTTCGGAAAGGGGAAGAGGTGAAGGTGCGTGTGCGTTTGTTCGCTTTTGATGCGCCTGCCGTTCCGGTTGTTTTGGAGCGTTTCCATCAGGTACGCAAGTTGCAGACGGGAGAAAACCATCCTCGTAATTTGAAACCCGCCAGTGAAGTGATGCGTTTGATGACGTTTAATATCGACCGCCGTTATTTGAAATGCGATAATTGGGAATATTATTGTCCGGAGAATGCCGATTGGATTTCTTTCGGATGGATAGGCGGTTTGATGAATACCTATCCGATGCTGGCGTTAGATGATCCGGAACATTTGCGTAGGGTGGCCAACACGTTCGATTTCGCTTTGCCCCGTGCACAAGGGAAGAGCGGTTATTTTTATGGAACGTTAGGTTCGGACGGGAAAGTGTTCGGACGGGACGGATGTGTGGAACATCCGGAGATAAACCTGACTCGTAAGAGTGCCGATGTGTTGTATTGGATGGTGAAACAGTTTATGTTGTTGAAAGCCCAAAACCGGCAAGAAGCTATCCGGCCGGATTGGGAAACGAGTATCAAGCGTTTGGCAGATGCTTTTGTGAATACTTGGAACAAATACGGTGAACTGGGTAATTATGTAAATGTGGAAACCGGAGAGATCGAAGTGTATAATTCGACCAGCGGTGCCATGGCAGTAGCCGGACTTGCTTTGGCTTCGCAGTATTATGGAAATCCGGAGTATTTGGAGGTTGCCGAACAGATAGGGGAGGCTCATTATAACCATTTTTCTTTGCTTGGTTTTACTTCCGGCGGTTGTGCGGATATCCTTCAAAATGCAGACTCGGAAACGGCAGTTGCTTTTTTAACTTCTTGCAATACGCTTTATGAGTTGACCCGTAAACCGGTTTGGCTGGCAAGGGCACGTGCGGCAGCTCATTTATGCTCTACGTGGACCGTCTCTTTTGATTATGTATTGCCGGAAGATACTGAGTTGGGGAAGCTGAAAACGCCGATTACCGGTGCTGTATGGGCTAGTACGCAGAATAAACATGGTGCTCCGGGATTTTGTACCTCTTCGGCGGATGCTTTGTTCCGTATATTCAGGGAAACCAGAGATTTTAGTTATGCAGAATTGTTACATGATGTTTGGCATGCTTATGTGGAAGGTATTCGTCCGAATGGTTTTATCAGCGAACGTTTGACTTATTGTGATGCCGAATTGAGAGGTACCCGTGGCTTAGGCGGTGAAGGAGGTAATGGCTGGAATGAGTTGAACGGCTGCATGATGGCGATGGAACTACCAGGTCTTTATATCCGTCCGGATAAGAATATGTTTTATGCCTTCGATCATGTAGATGTTAAATTGGTAAAAGGAAATAAGCGCGAGATGGTTTTGTCTATCACGAATACCACTCCTTTTGATGCGGAAATCTCTGTCTTGAGCGAGAGTGAGGCAGAAGCCGCTAAACCGTTGCCTGCCGTTGCCTTTGTTAATTGGAAAAAGATAAAGGTGAAAGCTGGTAAGACAATGGAGTATCGGGTGAAGAAATGAATAACGAATAATAGGATAGTAAAAACAAATTAAGATAAATAGCAAGCTGTATGATAGAGTATAAGAAAGTCCTTTCATTGTGTGCCACTTCTTTGTTTCTTTTTAGTTGTATGTCCGAAAAGACTTGGAACTTCAATACCGACTATTTCAGTATCGGTATAAATGACAAGGGATATATAACCAGTATGAAGAATACGACGGTGTCACCGGCACGCGAGTTCAGCCCAACGGATAAATCCTCTCCGTTGATGTCGTTATATGATTCAGAGAAAAAGGTGTATTATACACCGCAAAGTGCCGTTTTCGATGATGCAAAACACTGTTTTACGCTGGAATATCCGAATGGCTCTGTGGCTGAAGTTGCATTGAAGCCCTGCGATAAATATTTCAAATTGACATTGAATAGTTTGGAGCCGAGAAACGGTGTCGATGTAATTCAATGGGGCAGTTATTATACAAACATCACCAACCTGTTGGGTGAAATTATCGGAGTAGCTCGCGATACCAGTGAGGTGGTCAATTATAGTATCGGCGTGTTGGCGCTCAATGACAATACCATAGGTGGTACTGCTGATATAGAAGGGGATGCGGCTCCGTTCCAATACATCATCCACACGCCTGATAAAGAACGTTATCCGTTGCCGGACAGTTTGTATGAAGGACAGGTGTTTACGCTTGGAGGAGACGGTATCAGTGATGTGGCTTTCTATTCCCACAAGGAACCTTATTTCCGGATCATGTATGGGAATGCCGCTATGGTGGATAGCTTGGGACGTATTTACTTGAATTATCAGTCGCGCGACCGTAGCAAACCGCGCCAGGTCTTTTATTCCCTGATTCCGAACATGAAGGCGAATATCCCGAACCATATTGATGTGGAACCTATACCGGGTGTCGATTTCATCGGTTCTTCCATTGCTTTGTGGGGAAGTCCGGATAGTACGGCTTTGATGGACGTGATACAGGATATTGTCCTGTCCGAAGGATTGCCTTACCCGACTGTGAACGGCAAATGGATCAAGGACCCTGCTGCATATTCTCCGGATGTGTATGCTTATGGGAACCAGTATGATAGTATTGCTGATTATGCAAGCCGGTTAAGTTTCCCTGCTATTTATGCAGGTGATCAGGGATTTTTGCATCCTGACCGTGGTAACGAAGGGTATCTGGACGGGAAAGACCAAGCAAGGAAGACGTTCCATTTAAGTTCGGGCAATATGTCGCATCGTGAATTTGCAAACTTGTCGGCTACCAAAGGGGTGATGTTGGGACGTGACTGCATCACTAACTCGCTGGCTCCCGGAACGATGGATGCCAGTCCGGTGCCGAGTGATAGCTTGTGTTACCAGCAAAAACGTACGTTGATGAAAAGTATTACGGCTCAAGATACGTTGATTGTGGTAGACGATCCGAAATACCTGGAAGAGATCGGCAGTTGGGAAGGTCATTGTAAAAGTTTGAATATTATAAAAATAGGAAAGGAACTGATCCATTATCTGGGAGTTTCCGAAACGGCTCCTTATACGTTGCAAAATGTGACACGTGGATATTGGGGTACGCAGGCTACCGGTCATGAGGCCAATGAACCTGTCTATAAATTACAGGTGACCATCAACTATGGTTATGACGGATTGATCCCGAACTTGGCTCTTCAGGACAAAATAGCTGAATATTATGCAGAAACAGCAGCCCGTAGCGGTGTGACTTTTTATGATTTCGACGGGCAGGAATTCTTGTTCAACAACGGTCACGGGTACTATTCCGCTAAACGTTTCTTCCGTAAACTGTTTGCTAAGGCCAAAGAGCTGGGTGTCCCTTATATCCGTTTTGCCGGAGCCACCTTGTCGGAAGGCTCTTGGCATTACCAAAGTGTATGGAATGTGGGTCGGTATGATGTCGAGAAACGCGACTGGTGCGCTGTTACTAGTCAAGGAAAAGACATGCGTGATGTGACCTATTCTAATTATTTCCCGGTTTCATTCGGAGGAAACTTTGCCATAAAAGATACTTCTTATGTAGAACAATATGAGCATGTGCAGGCTATGTCGGTAGGATATGGCGTGACCTATTTCCTGCCTCTCAGTCAAAAAGAGGTGGAAAGTTGCCCGCAAAAAGAAGCTATATTTGCCACCATTCGCACGTGGGAAGATGCCCGTCGGGCGAATGCTTTCCCAACCTATATCCGTAAGATGTTGCAAAATCCGGCATTGAACTGGCGTTTGGAAAAGAAGGCGGACAACGAATGGACATTGTACCAGATGGAGAATGGCCGGAAAGGGCGTTCGTTCGAGCTAAAGGAGGATGAGAAGAGTATTTGTTTTGTACCGTAAGTGATTTTATAAGACGATAAAAAATTATGTTTAAACGAATTATAAGTATCGTATTGGCATCCAGTGTGTCAGGATTAGCTTCGGCTGCGTATTCCGGCCGCGTCTTTGTAGATAAAAATGGAAATAATCAATATGACAGGGGAGAGATGCTACTCTCCGGTGTCTCCGTGTCGGATGGACTGAATGTCGTGCAGACAGACAAGGATGGACTGTTCGACCTGCCCGGCCATGAGAAGGCACGTTTTGTTTTCATAACCCTTCCGAGCGGTTATCGAAGTAATTCTTTCTATCAGCGGATAGATGGGCAACAATCGGCCTATGACTTTGCTTTGCAGACAACCAATCCCAAAAGCTTGAAGGTAGACGGGAGTCACCGGTTTATCCATATATCGGACACGCATATTGGGGATTATTCTGCCCAAACAGCAGTAGATGGTCATGCCGCCAGTTCAAAGGATTTGCGCGATTATGTGAAGAATGAAGATATAGCCTTTGTGATTCATACCGGCGATGTGTGCCGTGAGAACTTTGCAGCCTACAAGTCTTTCCTAAACAATGAGAATATGCCCTCTTCACAAATGTTTAATTGCATTGGCAACCATGATTTAGGTAGTGGGGCGTATGGAGAGGAAGGCTTTGAGAACTTCTTCGGACCGGCGTATTACTCCTTTGAAGTGGGTAATGTTCATTATATCGTCACCCCTATGGAGAGAGGTGATGGGAAACCTGACTTCACGTCGGAACGTATCGGTCAATGGCTGCAAAATGATTTGAAGTATGTCTCGGAAGGCAAACCTATCATTGTTTTCAACCATAGTGTGATGACTGCCAACGGCCATTTTAAGTTTGGCAGTCAAAATGTCGGATGGATAGATTTAGCCGATTATAACCTGAAAGCATGGTTGTATGGCCATTGGCATCAGCATCGCATGTATCGGTATGATGACTCAGAGGTCTTGATGCTTTGTTCTCCAGGACAGGCACATGGCACGTTTAATCATACGCCAGCCTCTTTCCGAGTGCTGACGGTCGACAAGGCGGGCGAACTCTCTTCGGAAATACGGTATCCCTATTTCGATAAAAAGCTGACAATAGCCTTTATCGACAATGGATGTTCAGCTATAACGACAGCGGGCAAAGTTCCTTTGTATGTCAACGCATACTCTTCGGTGTCTCCGGTTGGGAAGGTAACATGCAGTTATTCCTGCCAGGACAAGAGTTACTTGACCGGCCAACCGTTAAGACAGCAGACGGACTTCTGTTGGTGTACCGACCTCACATTGCCCGCTTCCCTCGAAGGACAGTTGGTGACAGTGACGGTGACGGCTACTTTCCAAAATGGAGAGGTGTCGCAAGAAAGTAGCACGTTTCGCTACCTGCCCGAAAAGAATATACCGGTAAAACCGGGCGGCGACTGGGATAACCTGCTACAAAATGCGGCACATGTACCGGTCTTACAAGATACGCTTCCTTCCCACTTACAATTAGCATGGATACAAAACATCGGTTCCAATATCCTCTTCTCTTCCCCCATCGTTTATCAGGGAGCTGTCTATGCCGCTTCGATAGATGACAACGGCAAAGGGAAGGCTGCGGTAGTATGCATGGATATGGCAAGCGGGGAGGTCAAATGGCGGTATTCGGTACGCCACTCCATACGTAGTTGTATCGCAGCCGAGGATGGATGCATCTTCGCCCAAGATGTAAACGGATGGTTGTATGCGCTAGAGGCATCAACCGGCCAATTGGTTTGGGAGAAGAATTTGGAAATGAACAAACAAGTTCCTTTGGACAATGGGTTAGTCACCTCCGATGGGATTGTTTATGCCGGGACAGGACATTCATTGTGTGCTTTGCGGGCAAAGAGCGGCGAACAGGTTTGGCGTAACAAAGACTGGGATACTTCACACGGGACAGCCTCTACCCTTTCTGTTCATAATGGCGTATTGGTGGCTCAGACTTTTTGGGAAGCTGCATACGCCAATGATACTCAAACGGGCAAGATGTTGTGGGGAAGAGGTGCGTATGGTTATGGTGGTTCGGCAACAATGATAGACGACTTGGTTTATTTTACTTCCAATTCCTCATTGTGTGTAGCCAATGCACGAACAGGAAAGCGGATTATTCAGAAAAAGTTCGATTTCCTTATCAATAATCTCTCTGCCCCGTTGGTAACGGACAGTGAAATTATCTTGGCCACCTCCGCCGATGGCGTTATTGCTGTAGATAGGGAGACGCTAGAGGTTAAATGGCGTTTTAAACCGGGCAAATCACTCATCTATACAGCTCCATCTTTGGATGACCCAGCATCTTCTTTAGAGAGTAGCCCGGTATGGAGCGGAGAGATAATCTACATAGGTGCTTCGGATGGTGTTTTATATGCTCTAAACCGTAAAACCGGTAAACTGCAATGGAAACATGAGTTCGGCTCTGCCGTGTTGGGGACAGTAGCTGTAAGTGGTAATATGCTATTCGTGGCCGATTTTGCAGGTAATGTGTATGGATTTGTTGGAGATGAAAAGTAACGTAATAGTATCGAATAAATAATAATGAGAAAACTATTATTTTTAATAACTATCGTTTTAGGAGCAATAAGTTATGCAGCGAGTGCGGATATTTAATGTTCTGTTATGTCTGTTGTTGGTGCAAATAGCCAACGCTCAAGACAATAGAAAAGGTTCATGGTTGCCAGCCAATGCTACAGGAATCCAATCGAACAATGGGCAGATGGTATCAGACTTTTTGGAACCGCTGCGTGGCAGTGTGCGTCCGCTTGTTTGCTGCTATAACGGGAATGTGTTGAAATCGGCAACGGTTTTTGATGCAGGGAAAATGGAACAATGGGATCATGCTTGGAATTGTCGGATAGTTGAAACGGCAGTAGCAGATCAACCGGATGCCTTGGATTTGGAGGTGGACTTTTCGGTTACCCGTGGAAAATTGGATTCTGCAGGAGTGGCTTTGGCTTTTGATTTTACGGGCTGGAGCTGTGAAAACTATGTATTGATGCCTGCTTATGTTTACAATGGGAATAGGTTCCATGTGGAGACCAACGGATATTGTGCACCTTATCCTTCCTACTATTATTACAATAAAAAAGTACCTCTTTTGTTTTCAAACAGCCCTCGGTTGTCGGAAAAACGGGAGGCGGCTAAAATAGAAGGGCTTACCGGTAATTTAGCAACACCTGCCTTTTGTCTCTTTTCACCGAAGGATCAAAGAGGATGTATTATCCTTGTGGAACAAAAAAGTCGTTTGGGCAACTATGGAATGTTTATAGAGGAAAATGAATCTCAGGATATGGCAACCTTTGTTATTAGTGCTCCTGGGGTTCGTGAGCAGGCGGCTGGGTTTGGTAATTTTAGGAATAGTGGCGATCTGCCCTGTAAATGGGAAGCCGGAGATGAATTACGAATGAAACTTCGGGTTTATAGTTTTAAAGCGGGTGGAATCCCGGACCTTTTGGATAAATTCATGGATGTCCGCAAGGTAGTAACGGGAGAAAATCACTCAAGGAATCTTTGCCCGTTCAGCATGGTTACATCCTTGACGGCAGATTATAAGAATAATGTCCGTTGGCTGGAAAATCCTGAAGGGGGAAGTTTTTACCGTATGGAAAATTCGGACGGTTATCAAATAGGATGGGTTGGCGGCCTGATGGGAACGTATGCGATGTTGGCATTGGATGACGCTTTGTCCCGTGAACGGGTAGTTAAGACATTTGATTATGTCCTCTCGAATATGCGTGGAAAGAGTGGGTATCTTTATGGTACCTATAAGAATGGGATGGTGTTGAGTGATAGGGATAATATACCGGAGGCTGCATTGGTGAGGAAAAATTCGGATGTCTTGTTTTTTATGATTAAACATTTTATGCTCTTCGAACAACAGGGGTATGGTGATTTAATCAAGCAAGAATGGAAAGAGGCTGCCAAAGCCCTTGCACAAGCGTTTGTCAAGACTTGGAATGAAAATAAGGATTTAGGGAATTACGTGAATGCTGCTACCGGCGAAATAATCATTTATCATTCGACATCCGGCGCAATTGCACCACCGGCAGGACTCGTATTGGCGTCCCAATATTTTAAGGAGAAATCTTTCTTGCAGGCAGCCAAGGAAATAGCCGACCATTTTTATTCGGATTATATCGTTCGTCTAGGGCTGAGTTGTGCTCATTCAGGAGATATCATGCAAGATGCTGATGCCGATTCCGTTTACGGTCTTGTTGAATCTTTTATGGCGTTGTATTATGCAACGAAAGATAAGAAGTGGTTGATAAAAGCCCAGACGGCAGCTAATTTGGCTGCAACTTGGACATTGTCGTATGATTATGAATATCCGGCAGGTTCAACGTTAGCGAATTTAGGAGCAAATACCGCGGGAGCTATATGGGCCAGTGTACAAAACAAACATGCCGCTCCGGGTATTTGTACCGGTTCGGGTGATTATTTGTTCAAACTGTTCCGTGCGACTAATCAAAAACGATATGCTGACCTATTGTGTGATATTATTCATGCGCATTCGGAAGTGATGGAAACGCCGGGAAGACAAACAACCGGTATGGGACCGGGTACGTCCATGGAACGTATTCAAACGACTGATGCGGATGGAAAGGGTGCAATGGGCATGATCCTTAAAACTTCTAATGGCTGGACGGAAGATTGTGGTTTGTTGATGTCGTTGGAGGTTCCGGGCATATATGTACAAACGGATAAGAATGTTTTATATGTATTTGACCATTTGAAAGCAGAAGTCGTTCATCGAAACGGAAAAGAAGTCACATTGCGAATAAGTAATCCTACGCGCTTTGATGCCGTTACGACAATATTTACAGAACATTCAACGCAAGCAAAGAAGCCTTTGGGGTATTGTAATTTCCCCAATTGGAAAAAAGTGTCGGTAAAAGCGGGGGATACGGTGGAAATGGTTGTAAGTAGTAAGTAATAGAGGATTTTGTTCCATAAAAACATATATAATAATGAAAAGAAAAATTATTTGTTTGTTGTCATTGGGGATTTTGCTCCCTTTTAATCTGTTGGACGTGCAAGAGTCACGTTTTGGTTTTTGTGACCGTTTGGAACTGTTAAAATGGGCGGATATTATTCGTTTTCATTACATGAGTTTACGGTAGAGTAAATGCGATAATAAACTATTGAAATCATTAAAAATAGCATAATACAATGAACAGAAAAAGATTCTTACAATTATCAGGCATGTTGTTGCCTATTCCCTTTCTGGGTTGCGTTTCGAAAACAGGACAGGAGGTAGCTGGTGATAACTCTCGTTCAATAGAGAAATTTTCTTTTGCCTTTTTAACCGATGTACATCTAGGCCCGGATAATTATGGCGATGGAGATAATGGTCTGAGGCAGGCACTTGCCGATGCAAAGAAACGCAATGTGGACTTTGTGTTGTTCGGTGGAGACAATATAGGTACGGATCATTATAAAAAAGAAGAACAACAAGTTGCGGATTCATTACATGAGCATTTTAAAAGTATTGTATCGGAATTTTCATTGCCTTCTTATTTTACGATAGGCAATCACGACCGTTATTTTTATTGCGATGGAGAGGAAGATCGGTTTGGGTTTAAATTGTTTGAAAGGCATTACGGACCGGTTTATCATTCTTTTGACCATAAAGGAGTACATTTTATAGTCTTAAACAGTATGGATCGTGATGGAGATAAATATTGCCATATCGGTCCGGAACAAATGGATTGGTTACGAAAGGACTTGGAGGCTGTGGGAAAAGAAATGCCGATAGTCGTGTCACTGCATGTCCCTTTGTTGTCTCTTTATTATCCGGTAGTGGATGGAACATTTGGGTTTGAAAATGTCGGCAACACCAAACAGGTCGTGGATTTGTTGAATCAATACAATCTAAAGGTGGTTTTGCAGGGACATCAACATATCCATGAAGAAATAATGGAGCGTAATCGTTGGTTTGTGACAGGGGGTGGTGTGAGTGCTTGTTGGTGGCAAGGACCTATGCAAGAAACAGAAGAAGGCTATTTGCTGGTACATGTCGGCAAGGATGATAGCTTTACTTGGGAATATATCGATTATGGTTGGGAGGCAAAAATCACCCCCAAAAAATAATCGGATAGAATGTGATTTTATAAAATAAGGAATTGCATAGACACAGAAAGCAATAATAATCCACGGAATAGGCCGCTATTTGCTATTTTAAATAGCGATAGCTGTTTTTATATTTGTCTCCTTAAATTTGTTAATATTCAAACCTATGTCGTTTAGTAAACATGTGCTAGTCTTATTTTTATTATTATCGGTTCATACGGTGAGGGCTGATAAGGGAGATACTATTTGTGTTTCTTCTTTTGGGGTGTATCCGGATACTTATAAAAATGTAGTAACAGGTTTGCAAGCTGCTATTGATGCCTGTAAGCAAACGGGGGCGAAAGTATTGTCTTTTCCGAAAGGTCGCTATGATATCTGGCCTGAAGGTGCAACCCGGGCAGAGTATTTCATATCCAATACATCGACCGAGTCGGAATGTCCGTCCAAAATAAAAACAATAGGTTTGCTATTTAAAGGGATTGAGAATCTGACTATAGAAGGTAACGGTTCCTTATTGATGTATCATGGTAAAATGATCACAATGGTGTTTGACCATTGTAAGAATATCCAACTTCAAAATATCAGTACGGACTTTCAGCGCCCTACCGCATCGGAAATCTGTTATACCCGGATTGAGAATGAGGGGGTAGTTGTCACGCTCCATCCTGATTCCTGGTATGAGGTTCGGAATGGCAGAATAAATATCTTTGGGGAAGGATGGAAATCGAACCTGATACATTGTAATGAATTTGATCCCGAGAATGGAACTTCACGCTATAGTTCGGGTTGGAAAACATTGTCGGAGTCGGAGGCTAAAGAATTATCTCCTGGGGTCGTCCATTTTGCCACTCCTGCAGGTTTCCGTCCGAAAATAGGGAATATTCTGACTATTCGTGATGTAATCCGCGATCAAGTGGGCATGTTTATCGTAGAGAGTAGCGATATGACTCTTCGTCAGGTCAATATGCATTATATGCATGGCTTGGGGATTGTAAATCAATTTGTAAAAAATATTACGATGGATCATGTCAACTGTATGCCTCCGGAAGGAAGTGGAAGAATATTAGCTGCTTCTGCTGATATGATGCATTTTTCGGGGTGTAGTGGTAAGATAAATATTACGGACTGCCGTTTCGAAGGGGCTCATGACGATCCGATCAATATACACGGGACTAATCTGAGAATCCTGGAGAAACTGGATAAACAGACCTTGAAGCTCCGTTTTATGCATGGTCAGAGTTATGGCTTTACAGCTTTTCATGAAGGAGATGAAGTTGCATTTGTCAGGGCGAAACGTATGGAACGATACGCGGCATCTAAGGTCTTGTCTGTTAAAAGGCTTTCTGAAAGAGAAGTAGAACTTCGGTTGGATAAACCAGTACCGTCGGAGGTGGAGTTGAATTTGGATTGTATTGAGAATATGACCTGTACACCGGAAGTGGAAATAAAGAATAATTATTTTACACGGACATGTACTCGTGGTTTATTACTCACCACACCTCGTAAAGCTGTTGTTGAAAATAATATTTTCAATAAAACCGGAATGAGTGCAATCTTAATTGAAGGGGATGCAGAAGGGTGGTTTGAGTCTGGTCCAGTGTCGGACGTGTTGATTCGTAATAATACGTTTATCGATTGTGCTTATCAGGGTGGACCGGGTAATGCGGTGATTGCCCTGAACCCTTCAAATACGGTGATCGAACCGAATCGTCCGGTACACCGGAATGTCCGGATCGAGAATAATACATTTAAAACCTTCGATTATCCGGTTCTTTATGCGAAAAGTACATCCGATCTTTTATTTAAAGGTAACCGGATTATTCGTACTACCGAGTTACAACCATCGTCAGGTAATAAAAATACCTTTCTGTTAAATGGTTGCGACCGGGTTGTTATTGAAGGTACAAGTTTTGAAGGTGAAGTATTGGGGCGTAACCTTCGAATTGAAAATATGAAGAAAAAGAATGTATGTTATTCAAAAGATATCATGTTTGAAAAATAATGTTATTAGAATCAATATGAGAAAGTCTTATTTAATCATAGCATGTATAAACATGTTCGGATTGTTTGCCTGGGGGCAACGGTCCGAATTGAATTTTGATAGAGATTGGCGGTTTGCCCGGTTTGGTTTGCAGGCGGATGGTTCGCGTGTGGAGGAACCGGATTCTTTGCAGGCTTATTCGTTTAACGATTGGGATTGGAGGAGGCTGGATGTTCCCCACGATTGGGCGATCGAGGGACCTTTCCGGATCGACCTGGATGGGTATACCGGAAAATTGCCTTGGCAGGGCATCGGCTGGTACCGTAAATATTTTGAAGTATCGTCGAAAGATAAAAAGAAACGGTTTTATCTGGATTTCGATGGGGCGATGGCGAATGCCGAAGTTTGGCTCAATGGGAAAAAAGTGGGGGAATGGCCTTACGGATACAGCTCTTTCCGGGTTGATTTGACCCCTTATCTTTTGTATGATAAGAAGAATGTGGTGGCTGTCCGGTTGAATACCGAAAAGTTTGGTTCCCGCTGGTATCCCGGTGCCGGAATTTATCGGCATGTACGGTTGGTAAAAACGAATCCTGTACATGTGGCACATTGGGGTGTTTTTGTGACAACTCCTGAAATCACGGACGAACGGGCTAGTGCTTTGGTCAATGTCGAAATACAGAATAATTTGTCGGAAACTGTAGACGGACAGTACGTGGTCGATATTTATGAACTGGATAAGGATGATGTACCGGGCGAGAAAGTTGCAGTCGGTTTAAAGAAACAATTACTGTTGAAACCAAATCAATTGACTGGCGATACGGTCTCTTTGCTTGTGAACTCTCCGAAACGATGGAGTCTGGAGAATACTAACCGCTATTTGGCTCGTGTGTCGGTTTATAATAAAAACAAACTGGTGGATGTGTATGATACGTCATTTGGTTTCCGGACCATTCAGTTCACACATGATAACGGCTTTCTGTTAAACGGTAAACGCGTGCAGATAAACGGGACATGTAACCATCACGACTTGGGGGCTTTGGGAGCAGCCGTAAATAAGGTTGCTATGGAGCGCCAATTGCGCATACTGAAAAGTTTTGGTTGTAATGCAATACGTACCTCTCATAATCCTCCGGCACCGGAATTGTTGGAGTTGGCGGATAAAATGGGGTTTCTGGTTATGGATGAGTTGTTCGATAGTTGGACAATAGGTAAAAAAGAGGGTGATTACAGTTCTTTATATGAAAAGTGGCATGAAAAAGATATAGAAATGCTTGTTTGCCGGGACCGGAACCACCCGTCCGTCATCTTATGGAGTACCGGGAATGAGTTGCCGGAACAATATAATCCGGAACTTGGAATCGTTAAACATCTGACAGAAGTGGTTCATCGTTTCGATACAACTCGTCCGGCTACGTTCGGGGCCTCTTATCCAAGTAAGTCAGCTGTGAATGGAACAGAATTGCAGGTGGATGTTCATGGTATGAATTATGCTGCCGGCGTATATGGAGGGCCTGATTTCTATGGGGAATTTTTGAATAAGAAAGGGCATGAGCATTTGTCGGGATATTCCAGTGAATCGAGTTCGACGATGAGTTCCAGAGGCGAATATTTTCCACGCCAACTCCATGTTTCATCTTATGATTTAACGCAACCCGGATGGGGAGGATTACCCGATTGGGAATTTGCTGCATTGGATAAATATCCGGCCATTTGTGGTGAATTTGTATGGACGGGCTTTGATTATTTGGGTGAACCGACTCCATTTAATAGTGATGCCAGTGTCTTGTTGAATCATTCGGCGGCCATGACAGAGGAAGAACTAGCCAAGCAGCGTGAAGAATTGAACAAGATAGAGCGTAATCGCCCTACATCGCGGAGCAGTTATTTCGGTATTGTTGATCTGGCAGGTTTCCCGAAAGACCGCTATTACCTATATAAGGCGCGTTGGATGCCAGATACGCCAATGGTACATATCCTTCCACACTGGAATTTTCCCGATCGGGTAGGTAAAGTGACACCTGTTTTTGTATATAGTTCGGGGGACGAGGTAGAACTTTATCTGAACGGCAAGTCGTTGGGTAAGAAAAAGAAACAACCGTATGAATACCGTTTCCGTTGGGACAGTGTGATGTATGAACCGGGAGAATTAAAGGCTGTTGCTTATAAGCAGCATAAAAAGTGGGCGGAAACCCGTGTGCAGACCACCGGTGATCCCGTCCGCCTGAAGGCTGTGGCGGATAAGACATCTATTAAGGCAGATGGCGAAGACTTAGTCTTTGTTAAAGTTTCGTTGGTGGATAAAGATGGATACGATGTGCCGACAGCCGAGAACCGTATCTTCTGTAGCTTGGAAGGTGACGGGGTAATTGTCGCGACCGATAATGGTGACCCGACTTGTTTGATCACCTTTTCGGAACCGTCCCGTCCGGCGTTTAACGGTTTGTTTCTGGCAATAGTCAAAGCTAAACGAGAAGGGAAAAAGCCGCTTCGCTTGATTATCAGTTCGGAGGGATTGGAAAAGGCGACGGTTGATATTGAGATAGATCATGAATAATAAAATAAGAACATATATGGGGTTGAAATCAAGTTTAGTTATCGTTTTGTCATTGATGGCAAGTTATGTTGCAGATGCGCAACAGGTTTGGACACCGGATAACGGTAATGGGACTTTTACGAACCCGATCATGTGGGGTGACTGGCCGGACCCGGATGTTATTCGGGTGGACGATAAGTTCTATTTCGTGTCTACAAGTATGAATTATGTGCCCGGATGTCCGATTGCCGTGTCGAAGGATTTGGTCAATTGGGAGATGGCGGGCTATGCTGTCGACCGTTACGATGAAGACCCGCGTTTTGACATGCAAGGAGGTACAATGTATATGAATGGGTCGTGGGCAGCCACGATACGCCATCATAACGGTAAGTTTTATGTCGGTTTTTGTACGCCTAACGGATGGGGAAACGAGCAAGGCCATTTCTCGATCTGCATAGCCGACAAGCCGGAAGGACCGTGGGAGCGGACGATATTCCCGGAATATTTGTATGATCCGGGGTTGTTCTTTGATGATGACGGCAAAGTATATGTAGTCCACGGACAGGGCCGGTTATTCATTACGGAACTGAATGCGGATGTGAAGTCAGTTAAAGGAAAGCCTGTGGAGATATGGAATAAGGGTTTTAAAGACAGCCGGACCTGGGGACCGAATTTCGGCATGGAAGGAGCCCATATGTATAAAATAAATGGTATGTACTATATCACCTGTCCGGCAGGAGGTACGGAAGGTTGGCAGGTCTGTCTTCGTTCGAAAAATATTTACGGCCCTTATGAACATAAGGTGATTGTGGAAGATGCGACATCTTATCCGCCGAACGGATTGCACCAAGGGGGAATGGTACAGCTGGAGAATGGAGATTGGTGGTTCATCATCATGCAAGACCGTGGTCCTATCGGCCGTGTACCTCATTTGTTGCCGGTGAGGTGGGTAGACGGATGGCCCATGTTGGGAGTCGATGGCAAAGATGTGATTACTTACCGGAAACCGGAAGTAGGTAAAAAACAACAACGTTTGACAGCTCCGGCCACGACTGATGAATTTGACGGTAAACAGTTGGGATTACAATGGCAATGGAATCACAATCCGGACAATACGAAATGGTCGTTGACGGAACGTCGTGGATATATGCGTTTGAAAGCATCGCAAGCCCCGAAATTGTATGAAGCCCGTAATACATTGACCCAGCGTGTGCAAGGCCCGTCTTCGGAAGGTTCGGTGGAGATGATCGTGTCGGGAATGAAAGACGGCAATGTGGCAGGGCTGGGAATTTTTCAGCTTCCTTATGCTTACGTGGCAGTGAAACAGGAAGGCAGCAGCCGTAAGATTGTCATGTATGACGGTGACAAGGAGATCGAATCGGTGGATAACTTTACTGGCGACAAGATCTGGTTCAGGGCACGTGTCATGGACAAGAATTTTACGGCACGTTTTTATTACAGTCTGGATGGGATGAATTATTCCCCGATCGGTAAAGAACACAAGATGGAGCTGGGATTACCTTGGACCGGCAATCGTTTCGCCTTGCTCAACTTCACCACGAAAGCGGAAGGCGTGGATGGATATGTTGATTTTAACTGGTTCCGGTTTACGAATAAATAGCTAAGGTGACACCAAATTGCAATAATAATCCACGGAAAAGGCAGCTATTTGTTATTTTAAATAACGGTAGCTGTTTTTATATTTGCATGGACTAATTTGTTAATATTTAAAGCATGAAAAAAATAATATTGGGAATGTTGTTGGCATTCCCTGCCATCGTGTCGGCGCAACATACCGGCAAAGTTTTTGTAGACGCGAACCACAATGGGCGTTGGGACAAAGGTGAAACCTTGATGAAAGGAATATCGGTTTCCGATGGATTAAACGTAGTTTTAACCGATGAAAAAGGATGTTTTTGTTTGCCGGGGCACGAGAAGGAGCGTTTTATTTTTATCACGACTCCTTCGGGGTATAAGACCGAGAATGCGTATTATCACCGTATTGAAGAAGGGCAGACCAGCTATGACTTCGGGTTGTTGCGCTATGATGCGGTGAAAAGTGATGGAAGCCATAAGTTTATCCATATATCGGATACCGAGATCGGCGAGGAACAAGGGCAAGACGAATGGACGGAAGGAATGCGCGAATATGCCGCCAATGAAAAGGTGGCTTTTATTATCCACACGGGCGATATTTGTTATGTAGGCGGTTTAAATAACCATATCAAGGTGATGAATTCATCGAATATGCCCGAAACGCAGGTGTTCTATTCGGTAGGTAACCATGACCTGGTTGCTGGAAAATACGGGGAGGAATTATTCGAAAAGATTTATGGACCTACATTTTATTCGTTTGAGGTAGGTAACGTGCATTACATTGTCACCCCGATGCCGGGAGGCGACCATGCGCCAAGTTACCGGTTGGATGACGTGTTCACTTGGATGGCGAACGATTTGAAGCATGTCGGCAAGGATAAAGCGGTTTATGTGTTCAACCACACCATCCCCGGCGAATGCGGGTGTCCTGACTTTAAATATACGTTGAAGAATAAAGAAACGGTTGATTTGTTGGCTCATAACCTGAAGGCATGGCTTTACGGGCATTGGCATGTCAACCATATTTATACCCATCCGGATAATGGGATTGGCGTGATCTGTTCTTCCACGCCGGTTTATGGCGGCATTGACCATGCTTCATCCGCTTTCCGTGTCATGAACATTGATGGCAAAGGCGACTTTACTTCTGATTTCCATTATTCCTATATGGACAAGCACATGGTCATCGCTTCCATTCAGAACCACCAGGCGGCCATTACCCCGGAAGGGACTATCCCCTTGGTTGTGAATGCCTATTCGACCGCCAGCCCGGTAACACAAGTACGCTATTCCTGTACTTTCGACGGGAAGACCATCGTGCAGGTAAGCCGATGAAACAACAAAGCGATTTTGCCTGGACAGCCGAGATGACTTTGCCACAAATAGCCGAAGGACATTATGTGACCGTTATTGCCGAGGCTCATTATGCAAACGGGGAGATCGGTAAAAAGACGGCCTCATTCTTGTATGACAAAAAGAATACGCCCCGGATTGTAGCCGATGGGGATTGGGCAAACCTATTGGGGAATCCGGAGCATGTCGGCATTGTGAAAGATACGCTTCGTGCTCCCCGTTTGGCTTGGACAACAAACGTGGGTTCTAACATCTATATGTCTTCCCCAGTGGTCAGCGAAGGCTTTATTTATGTTGCTTCCCTCGACGATAACGAAACCGGCAAGGCTTCTTTGACCAAGATAGACGCGGCTACCGGCAAGTGTGTCTGGAAATGTCCGTTGAAATCGTCTGTCCGCAATAGCATTGCGGTTGAGTCGGGGCTTGTGTTTGCCCAGGATGTGCAAGGGATCGTGTATGCCGTGAAAACATCCGATGGCTCTATTGCCTGGCAAAAGGATTTGAAGATTGGCGTGACTCCGGGGTTGAACGATGGACTGGTTGCGAAAGAGGGCATTGTTTATGCCGGTACGGGGCTTCAATTGACAGCCTTTAAGGCTTCTACGGGTGAAATCATTTGGCAAAACAAAGGCTGGATACGGGGTGAAGGTTGCGTGGCCACGTTGGCGTTGAGCCGGAATGATGTTGTGATCGGGAGCAGGCATTGGGGAGGTTTGTTCGGCAACGATGCAAAGACCGGCGAGAAGCTTTGGGAAGACATAGATCCTGATTTACGTTTCCGTGCGGCTACTCCAGCCGTATGGGGAGATGTCATGTATGTTACCTCCGCCAACTCGTTGTTGGTGGTAGAGAATAAGACCGGGCGTATCCTCATGCGTAAGAAATTGGGTGAAGGGGTCGAAGTGGCTTCTACTCCTTTGGTGACGGACGATGCGATCATCTTCGGTACCTCTACCAATGGGATGGTAGCATTGGACAAAGAGACTTTGGAAGAAAAATGGCGTTTCAAGACCCGCGAAGCTATGATTCTCTCCGCCCCTTACCAAGGAAACCATCCGGCAACGGTGGAAGCCAGCCCGGTCATTTGCGGGGATCAGATCTATATAGGGGCTTCCGATGGAACACTCTATGCCATCCATGCCAAGACCGGACGCTTGCAATGGCGGCATCATCTGGGTACTCCGGTCTTTGCAACGGTTGCTGTATCGGGTAATGGTATTTTTGTAGTAGATTTTGGGGGCAACGTGTATGGGTTTGCAGCTCAAAATGGTTACGAATCTCAAAATAAATAAGAAAAATAAGGCTGTTATCTAAATGTTTTTGGTACAAGAAGTGTATTCTTATATAGAGAGTAAATAAAACATATAAATTATATCATGAAGAAAACATTATCTTTTGTAGCTGTAACTCTGTTATTATGTAGTTGCGAGTCGGGTACACATCAATCGTTTAAAACAGATCGGTTCGGTATTGATATAGATAACCGGGGATATATCACCGGTATGTGGAACCTTACGCGCGAAAGTCGCAATTTCAGCCCGGCAGACCAGCCATCGCCCTTGTTGTCTCTTTATGACGAAGACCTGAAACGGTATTATTATCCGCAGAAGGCTCATTACAGCGGAGGCAAGTATCGGTTGGAATACGAGAACGGCTCTGTGGCAACAGTTGCTTTGGATGAGAAGATAAAATATTTCAAGTTGAAGTTGGAAAGTTTGGAACCTCGCAATGGAATCGATGGCATACAGTGGGGTAATTATTATACGAATATTACCAATTTATTAGGGGAAATGATCGGGGTGGCCCGTGATACTTCGGCTGCGGTAGGTTATGCTATCGGAGCTTTGGCGTTGGACGATAATACGATTGGCGGAGAATCACGTTTTACATCCGAAACAGGTCCTTCGGGTTATATTGCCCATACACCTGATCCGGTGAATCATCCATTACCGTTAACATTGCATGAAGGGCAACAGTTTACGATGGGAGGCGACGGAATCAACGATGTGGCTTTTTATAATCGGAAAGAATCGTATTTCCGTATTCTATATGGCAATACGGCTTTTGTTGATTGTAACGGACGAATTAATATACGCTATCATTCGCGTGATCGCCGGAAAGGTAAGATGATCTATTCTCCGGAAGGTAATCCTATCTTCCAAAATAATGAACCTAACCACATGATGCGTCAGGATGTTCCGGGAGTGGATTTCATCGGTTCGTCTATCGCTTTGTGGGGTAGCCCGGATAGTACGGCTTTGATGGAAGTTATTCAGGATATCGTTTTGAATGAGGGCTTGCCTTATCCTACTTTCCAGGGTAAGTGGGTAAAAGATCCTACAACTTTCATGCCGGATCTATGTACATACGGAGGACTTATGGACAGTGTGGCATCGTATGCTAAACAGATGGGATTGAAAGTGATTCATACGTACGACCAACCTTTCTTGCATGCCGATAGGGGAAATGGCGGTTTCATTGACGGTCCGCGACATGAAAAGAAACGCTATCATTTCACAGATAAGGATTTGTCTACTCGCGAGTATGCCGACCTGTTGGCTAAAGAGGATTTGATTTTGGGACGAACATCCATATCTAATTCAATGGCACCCGGAACGAAGGATTGTAGCCCGGTACCTTCGGACAGTATCTGTATTTTGCATCGTCGTTTCCTTATGGAGAATTTGAGCGAGACGGATACGATGATTTATATCGATGATCCTACTCATTTGGAAGAAATAGCTTGTTGGGAAGGACATAGTCCGGAATTGAATATGGTTAAGATCGGTAAGGAATTGATTCACTATTTGGGTGTTACAAAGGAAAAACCATATCGACTCATGAAAGTGACACGTGGTTATTGGGGTACTCAACCTGCTGCTCATATAAAGGGGGATGCTGTGGATAAACTTCAACCTGCGGTAGGTGGAGCATATGCCGGATTGATTCCTAACCTGGAATTACAAGATGAACTGGCACGCCATTATGCCGATATTTGCAAGAACAGCGGATTGGGCATGTTCGATTATGACGGACAGGAGTTTTATTTCCATACTGGTTTTGGCGGTTATGGCGTGAAACGTTTCTTCCGCAATATGTTTGAGCAAGCGAAGAAGCATGGTTTACCTGATATTCGTTTTACGGGGGCGACTTTGTCGGAAGGATCCTGGCATTATCAAAGCACTTGGAATGTGGGAGGCGGTTTGAATATTTATGATGTGAAGAAGCGTGTATGGGGAAGTACGACCAGTCAGGGTAAAGACCTTCGTGATGTTACTTACGCCAACTTTTTCCCGTCTTCATTTGGTGGTAATTTCCCGATTACGGCTGAGTCGACGGTGGAAGATTATGAGCATATTGAAGCTACAGCTATCGGTTATGGTTGTACGTATGCGTTCAGGATCGGTCAGAAAGATGTAGAAAGTTGTCCGCAAAAATATGAGATATTCAATGTGGTACGTACCTGGGAAGAAGCTCGCAGCAGATGCTTTCCCGACACATATCCGTAAGATGTTACAAAACCCGGCATTGAGTTGGCGATTGGAGAAAAAGGCGGATAACAGTGGTTGGACTTTGTATCAGATGGAGAACGGGCAAAAAGGACGTTCGTTTGATTTATATGCTAAAAAGTAATATAAAATTGTAAGATGAAATTGAAAAACTTAAGACAAGTTTTGTGGTTATTTGTGTTTATGCTGACAGGAATAGCTTATGGTAAGGAATACCAAAAAACGAGAAATGGGCTCAAGGCAGATATTGATGACATTCAGGTAGAGATTCAATTTTATTCGCAGGGAATAGTAAGAATACTCAAATATCCCCAAGGAGAGGTGGTGGACAAAAAGAGTTTTTCTGTGATTAAGACACCTGAAAATATTCCATTTTCGGTAGAAGAAGATAGAGGAGCTGTTCTATTGAAAAGTGATAGTCTGAAGGTTAAGTTAGATCTTCAAACAGGACAGATATCTTATTATGACGTACGTGAGAGATGTTTGTTGGCTGAAAAAAGCTGGGGGATTCAATTTACTCCCGTAGAATATGGAGACAATGAGACCTATTTGGTCCGGCAGGCTTTCCGATTGGATAAAGACGAAGCGATTTATGGCCTGGGCCAGCATCAAAAAGGGAAGATGAATCAGCGAAATCAAATGGTTCATTTGCGCCAGGTTAATACGGATATAGCCATACCTTATATACAGTCCATAAAAGGATATGGTGTGTTCTGGGACAACTATTCGCCAACAACATTTACCGACAACTCCATGGAAACTGCATTCGACTCCCAGTCGGGACAATGTGCGGATTATTATTTTATCTATGGAGGGAATGCAGACAATGTGGTCAGAGGCATGCGTGAACTGACCGGGCAAGTGCAAATGAATGCGTTGTGGACGTATGGATTTTGGCAATCACGCGAACGCTATCAAAGCCAGGAAGAGTTAGTCGGAGTGGTTAAAAAGTACAGGGAGTTGCAAGTGCCTTTGGATGGTATTGTACAGGACTGGCAGTATTGGGGAATAGATCCGGCAACTTGGAATGCAGTAGAATTTGGAAATCCTCAGTTCCCGGATCCTCAGAAAATGATTGATGATGTACATGATTTGAATGCGCATATTGCCATTTCCGTATGGCCTTCTTTCGGAAAGAATACAGCTATACATAAGCGATTGAAGCAGGAGAATATGTTACTTGATTTCAAAACCTATCCTGAGCAGGCGAATGTATATGATGTTTTTAATCCGAAAGCGCGTGAGATTTATTGGGAGTATATGAATAAAAATATATTTTCGTTGGGTATGGACGGTTGGTGGTTGGATGCAACTGAACCTGAATTTGGAGATAAAGACGAGAAATTAAATCAACCTACGTATGCCGGGCAATATAGAGGATTGTATAACGCTTTCCCGATTGTCTCTGTGGGGAGTGTTTATGACAATCAACGTATGACATCTTCCGATAAACGTGTCTTTATTCTTACACGTTCGGCTTTTGCCGGACAACAGCGTTACGGGGCAAACTCCTGGTCGGGTGATATACAAGCGACTTGGGACGTGTTGCGTAAACAAATCTCTGCCGGACTGAATTTCTCTGTTTGCGGCATTCCTTATTGGAATACGGATATTGGTGGTTTTGTTACCTGGAATTCTTATCGGGAAGGGGTAAAAGATCCTGCATATAGAGAGTTGTACGTAAGATGGACACAATTTGCGACTTTTACTCCGATGATGCGGTCGCACGGGACGAATACTCCACGGGAAATTTATCAATTCGGGGAAAAAGGTTCGTGGGAATTTGATGCTTTGGAAAAATATGTACGTTTCAGATATAGTTTGTTACCTTATTTGTATTCAACCGCTTGGCAGGTGAGTAAGAATAGCGATATGTTTATGCGTGCTTTGTTTATGGATTACCCTCTGGATAGTAAAGTTCTTGATATGGACAATCAATATATGTTTGGTCGGTCATTGTTAGTTGCTCCGGTAACACAACCGATGTATGTAGATGAGAACAAGCTTGTAAACATACAGGATACACACTCGACAAATGTATATTTGCCTATCGGCAACAGCTGGTTTGACTTTTGGACCGGCAAGCGATACCAGGGCGGACAGTCGGTTACCAAAGAGACTCCTATTGACATCATACCGTTGTATGTAAAGGCGGGTAGTATTCTTCCGATAGGACCTGACGTACAGTATGCTACGGAAAAGAAATGGAACAATCTGGAGATACGTGTTTATCCGGGGGCAGACGGCGAGTTCTTGTTGTATGAAGATGAGAATGATAATTATAATTATGAGAAAGGTGCTTATTCCACCATCTCTTTTTCTTGGAACGACAAAGAGCGGACACTTGTTATCAGTGACCGTGACGGTAAATATCCGGGCATGCTGAATGCAAGAAAGTTTAGGATCGTATTGGTGGATGAGGGGCATGGCATTGACTGTAAGCTTTCCGAAAAAGTCAACAAGGTTGTGACTTATAAAGGATATGAAATGAAAATCCATTTATAAGAAATAGGGTTAGCTTGGAATGAAGCAATAATAATCCACAAAATAGGCAGCTATTTGCTATTTTAAATAGGAATAGCTGCCTTTATATTTGCATTATCTAATTAATTGTAATATTATAATTTTTAAACCATGAAAAAAATACTATGCTTGATTTCGATGTTCTGTTTGTGTGGGAATGTGTTATCAGCCAAAGAATATCATGTGTCGGTAAATGGGAGTGATGCTAATAACGGAGATATTTCATCTCCTTTTAAAACTATAAATTGGGCTGCTCAGAAAGCGTTGCCGGGAGATACGGTTACGGTACATAACGGTGTTTATCGTGAATGGGTGAATCCGTTGAGTGGTGGGGAACGGGAAGGAAAACGTATCCTGTATCGAGTGGCCGAAGGTGAAAAAGCTGAAATAAAAGGTTCAGAGTTGGTGACTGGTTGGAAAAAGGAGAAGAAAGCAAAGGGGGTATGGAAGGTGGTACTGCCTAATTCATTCTTTGGAAACTACAATCCGTTCAATGACCGCCTATATGGTGACTGGCTTTGGTCTGAGCGGATTCATCATACAGGTGATGTTTATTTGAATGATGTTTCGTTTTATGAAGAATTTAGCCTGGATAAGGTGTTTGCACCGGATACACTCCGTACAATACGTGATCCTCAAGGATGTACGAATGTATGGTTCGCAGAAGTAGATGCGGATAATACGACGATTTATGCAAATTTCGGTACTGTTGATCCGAATAAGGAAACAGTAGAGGTATCAGTTCGTCCTACTTGTTTCTATCCGACACGCGAGGGATTGAATTATATCACGATTCGTGGCTTCCATATCAGTCAAGCCGCCACGCAGTGGGCTGCTCCGACAGCCGAACAGGTGGGTATGGTGGCTACTCATTGGTGTAAAGGTTGGATTATTGAAAATAATGTCATTAAAAATTCTCGTGCCAACGGGATTACGTTGGGTAAAGAACGAGCTAGTGGACATAACTTGGAGTGTAACGATCCGCGCTTGGACGGTACGGCTCATTACATAGAAGTAATCTTCAATACCTTGCGTCGTGGATGGAGCAAGGATAATGTCGGTTCGCATATCGTGCGCAACAATATCATTTCTGATTGCGAGCAAACCGGCATCTGTGGTAGCATGGGAGCTGCATTTAGTGAGATTTACGGCAATCATATTTATAACATCTTAGTGAAGCAACAATTTGGTGGTGCTGAAATGGCGGGAATCAAGTTGCATGGTGCGATAGATACCTATATCCATCACAACCGCATTCACAAATCGGGTAATTATGGTATCTGGTTGGACTGGATGGCACAAGGAGCACATGTGTCGTCGAACTTGATATATGATAATTTGGCACAAGACTTGTTCTTTGAAGTTTCCCACGGACCTTACAAGGTTGACAATAATATTTTGCTCTCCCCGCATAGCATACAGGAGAATACGGATGGAGGAGCTTACCTGCACAATATTATCTCCGGGCATATCAATCGACTGGACGATGGGCGTTACACGCCGTACCACTTGGGACACTCGACCGAGGTGAAAGGAATCCGTACTATTACTGAAGGCGACCACCGTTTCTTCAACAATATCTTTATTGGAGGCTATAACGAAAAGCTGAAATATGGCATGGTCGTGTTTGATGTCTCCAAACGCCCTATTTATGCGGGCGATAACCTCTTCCTGAACGGTGCGCTTCCGATGACCGACCGTGAACAAGGTTGGGTGGAGAAGTCGGTCAACCCAAATCTGAAGGTGGAAGAGACTCCCGAGGGCGAGGTTTATCTAGTCAGCGACATCAATTTGCAGGAGCTGTCCTCTTTCAAAGGAAAGAAAATCGGTACCGAAACCCTCGGGTTCACGCAATTGACCGGACTCCCGTTCGAACTCCAGGACGGTACTCCTTATGAGGTGGATAAAGATTATTTTGGCAATGGGCGTTCTGCATCCCCGCTGGTGGGGCCGTTGGAGAACGTATCGTCTACCAACCGTATCAAAGTATGGCCTAACTTAAAATAAAAAAACATCAATGTCATATACAAATCATCTCATTCTGGCGGGCGGGCTGCTTATGGCAGGGCTGCTTGCCGGTTGCCATTTTAATGCGAATGTTTCTATGCAAACACCGGAGGATCGTGCTATCCCGGTATCAAAGAATCGAATGCTAAATCCTATCGCTCCTCCGGGATTGTATATTGCAGATCCTGAGGTAAGGCAGATGCCTGACGGACGTGTTTATGTCTACGGATCGCGCGACGAACCTGGTAATGCCTGGTGTTCTCGCTCTTATAACGTATTATCTTCGTCCGATCTTGTAAATTGGAGTGTGGAGCAATTTTCTTTTGCTACTGATGGTCCGGGTAAACAAGTAGATTACACGGATAGGATTTTATATGCTCCGGACTGTATCCATCATAACGGGAAATATTACCTTTATTATTGTCTTGCCGGAGGTGGAGACGATGAAGGTGTGGCAGTTTCCTCTTCTCCTTATGGTCCGTTTAGGGATGGGAAGGTTATAGAAGGGGTAAAAGGCATTGACCCGTCTGTATTTATTGATGACGATGGGCAGGCTTATTTGTTCTGGGGGCAGGGGTATGCTAAGGGAGCAAAGCTAAGTAAGGATATGCTCTCGATAGAAGGATCAGTTCATGATAGTTTACTAACCTATGAAACGCATTTCTTCAATGAAGGCAGTTCCGTCCGGAAAAGGAACGGCATCTATTATTTTGTATATGGAAGCCATTCTCAACATGGAGAATCTAACTGCGCAACATTAGATTATGCGACTGCGACATCTCCACTGGGCCCCTACACTTACAGAGGGGTTATTATTGATAATTGGGGAAGCGGAAGGAACTTGGTGAATAATCATGGTTGTCTTGTCGAAATTAACGGACAATGGTATATCGCTTATCATCGTCCGACGCATGCGAGTGCGACCATGCGGAAAGCATGTTTGGAACCAATAACATTTAATCCGGACGGTACTATTCCGCAGGTGGAAATGACCACGCAGGGAATCGGTGGCCCTATTTCGCCTCTTTATCGGATGGATGCGGCAAGAGCTTGTCTGATGTCAGGAAATGTTATGGTTGCAGTGCGTCGTCCGGATAATGATATTCCGGTAGAATACTTAGCGGACATTCGCGATGGTGATTATGCCTATTGGAAATATTATGACTTTACAGATACAAAAGTAAATCATTTTGTTTGTAAAACATGGGATAGGAACAAGGCTGCTCAGATAGAAATACGGCTGGATAGCCCTGAAGGGGAATTGATCGGGACGTGTGATATAACCCCAATGGAAGGTGAAACTGCTTATGCTATTCACGAAACAAATATTAAATCAGTTACGGGAAAACATGCATTGGTATTTGTGTTTAAGGCTGTTGATCCGGCTACTAAGGGATTGGATTTGATGAATCTGGAATGGTTTGTTTTTGAGAATAGATGAAAAATTAGAAGCTTTTTTAGAAAATCGTAAGATAGTGCATCTATTTCGGTAGATATGCCAAGTTTAAATGGTACTTAATACAATATCTTTGTATTAATATTATGTAGATTTTATATAAATAGTCTT